>NZ_FNPQ01000035.1:0-27792 GCF_900107335.1 Nitrosomonas sp. Nm58
AGTAATGGTACTCACGATGTTGGCTCGATGCAGTTTAATACCGCGTATCTTCAAGATTTATCCAAATATGGCATTACGCCTGATCATGTAGCAAAACCGGGTTGTTATGCCTATGATCTGGCTGCATGGCGAGTGCGCTTACATATCAAAAATGATAAAGGCGATATCTGGACAAAAGCGGCGAATTATCATTCTCGGACTCCAAAATATAACGTCAAGTATCGTGCCGATTTGATTGCCAAAGCTACTAAATGGGCTGACTGGCTAGAAAATCGCTTTATCACGGAAAACAATAAAATGCCTGGCGTTTATACGGATTAAGTGGTCGCGATAGGAATGCCGGTTACCCGGCATTCCTATCGCGACCTTTTGGGTAGGCACCTGTCCAAGTCATCGACGAAAACCACAAACCCGATGCCCAACTCATCGAGCAGATCCTCTAATGCTTCCCGGGGCGATTCAGTTTTTGGAGGGTTTAGGGTTCTGTCACATTGACGGAGTACTAAGGTAGGCTGATTTTGATATAGGTTCAAAATAAAAAATAGTGAAGCCAACATCACTTAAAATTGCTTCATAAAAGCCAATTTCTTATCATACAGCTACACCAAATAATCTTCCTACTGCCGCAGTTAAACTCATTGCGAGAGCTCCCCAGAATGTAACTCTGATAGCACCGATAGACATAGTTGCTCCTCCTGCGAGTGCGGCAAGACTACCCAAAGATGCCAGAAATATGAGTGACGATACCGCAACTACGGGTATGAGCTGGGTGCTTGACACATTCCATGCGATCAATAATGGTAACGCAGCGCCAATAGTAAATGTACCCGCAGAGAAAAATGCTGCTTGCATGGGACGGGCTCTAACACTTTCTGCTAAACCTAGCTCATCTTTTGCATGTGCTCCTAATGCATCATGCGCCATTAGCTGTTCTGCCACTTGTTTTGCCAAATTTGAATCAAGCCCTCTTTCTTCATATATATTTGCAAGTTCCTGCAGCTCAAATCCGTAATCATCGCTTAATGACTTTCTCTCAAGTTCAAGATCTGCCTTTTCTGTGTCTGATTGAGAGCTTACCGATACATATTCGCCTGCAGCCATAGACATTGCGCCGGCAACTAAGCCAGCAACTCCAGCAAGAAGTATGTCTGTATGCGCGGCATGCGCCGCTGCAACACCTATAACAAGACTTGCAGTTGAAACGATACCATCATTTGCACCGAGAACGGCAGCGCGTAACCATCCTATACGATGTGATCTATGTATTTCGTGGTGACTCATATCGTTGTGCTTATAGTTATCAATAATTAATGGTATCAATGAATCTGAATTTTGTTAGTATGAAATTGTATTGATCATATTTCTTTATTGTGTTTTCCAAGCCTGACTATATAACGAAAATAGAAATCATTGAAAGCCTCTAAATTACGTTTTAATCAAGTGGAGATTGCATGCAATGCAAAAGCTTAGCTTTAACGTTCTACTTACATTCCTGTTTAATACAAGCAGCTTAATGGCTCAATCTCCGGTGCCAGTGAACAAAAGCGAGAAAAACCAAGTTAGAGAAATTGTTCGGCATGTTATAGAATCTAATGATGAATTTGTTAAGAAATTGCCACCGGGTTATTTCACTGAACTTATTCACGGGCAAAAACCTATAGCAACGATGGTGACCTGCGCTGACTCCCGATTACACACACATGCACTTGATATCCACCCTGACGGAGACCTTTTTTTGGTTCGTAATATTGGCAATCAAGTTTCAACCGCTGAAGGATCGATTGAATATGGTATTCGTCATCTGCATACCCCAGTATTATTTATTATAGGACACTCATCTTGTGGAGCCGTTGAAGCTGCCATGTCAAAGCCTGCACATCTTGAGCCTTCAATTTGGCGTGAATTAGATACGATCAAGGTTGCTGGCAATAAATCTGATGATCATGCACAGGTTAAGGAAAGTGTTGAGTCAAATGTGAATCATCAGGTCTCGACCGCCTTAAAGAAATATGCAACAGAAGTCAAAGAAGGCCATTTGACTATCATTGGAGGTGTTTATGATTTTCGCAACGACTACTCTCAAGGCAGTGGTCGTCTTGTCTTGATTAACGTTAATGGAGAAACAAACCTGGCGGAAATTCAGAAAATGCAAATGGTTAATGATTAATGCCATGCAACAGTCACTTAAAAATATCCGCAACATCCTCATTTACACATTTGTTATCTCACTGATTTCCATGGCGTATTTTATTTACGCCTACTCGGTTCACCCGATTCCTGAAGAACGGGAAACATTCCTAACCGAGATCGGTGAAGGTTTTGGTAAAGCTGGTTTGGCACTATTAGTATTTATTTATTTCCGCACCTTTTTGAAACTGCTGTTAGGTCAAGGAAAATTGGCACAACGCCTGCTCCCAGACTATACATCACCAATCGATTCATCCTACGTCAATCGATTATTAACATGGATGAATCGCACGCATATTTATTTCGGTATCGCTGCTGTAGCGATCATTCTGCTGCATATTTCAATGATGGGATTTTCGCGCTACAGTCACATCCTTTTCTTTCCTGCCTTGCTGGCTTTGGTTGTCTGGCAGGGAATCTTTGGCCTGTTTCTGACTTTGTATTACACACCAGCTGAACTAAAGAAATTTTCTCATTTGGTGCATGCACAGTTTATCACCGGCATTGCCATTGGCGCTTTTGCTTTTTTTGGGCATATATTGATTGATCATTGACAAAGAAGGAATGTATGTCAATGACGGATCAAAAAATTTAAACTTGATGAACCAGAGTGCCTCTTAATTCAGGCAACCATCTGTCCAAATTGGTTTGATGACATATAATTTTCAAATCAGCGTCAACGCTTGGATTTCTCTGTGAGCTTAATGGCAAATTTATACTTGTAATGCATTTTTTTAGGTAATTTGCTCAAAGTTAGAAATTATATGCAACTCATTGTTCATTCTGGATATTGATGCAATGGATATCTAAGGAAGAGGGCTGGCATGGTTAAAACAAACATTAGGGTACTTTTGGGGATGCTCTGTCTGGTCTCCACTCTGGGCCTTGCCGCTATACCTGATTTTGGATCAAATGGTCTCAAAGATCTGGATATCCAACAAACAAAACTACTGGCTAATGGTGAAATTGTCTTTACCATTACCAATTTGGCCACACAAGAACACTCTGGATCGATCGAGGCCGCCGTTATTTTTAATCAAACCCCTGAACAGACTTGGAACTTGCTTTCCCGCGCTGAAGATCAAGTTAAATACCTCAGAGAGCTCGAAGAGGTCAAAGTCATTGCCAAGAGTCCTTTGCATGACACGATCGAGTTCAAGGTAAGGTTCGCATTCTTGACCTTTATCTACCGCGCGAACCTTACCTTTGATAAAGTGGGTCTTAATTTCTTTTGGAGCCTGGATCCAAGGTTCAACAATGACCTGGTAGAACTGCGCGGCTTTTGGCGTTTCTATCCGTATGATCAGGGTAAAACACTGGCACGCTACGGCTGCATAATTTCTTCGAAGAATATCCCAACCTTTATCGAAAATATGTTCAAGAAAGGCATCATCGCACGTTCGCTGGTTAGCATGAAAAAGTATGTCGATTCAGGCGGCAAGGATGTTCTGCCCAATATTTAGCTCTAACTGAATAGAGAATTACTGCATAGAAATTAGTACCATCATTGTATCAGCTTGAGTTGGTTAAACTTCATTGAATCAAACAGTAATATAAATTAGCACTATATTCAATGCATATTACTGTATTTAATTTGATACAGAATATATTTTCTTCAATGTCGATGAAATCGATAGCCAGCGGTAGCATACTGAGGGTGAATCTATGGATAGTTTCAACAATTCAATCCGTATTACTTTGACCGGGACAGAAATAACCCTTGTCTTTAGCATGTTGTTTCTGACTGGTTGCATCGCGATGGGAACCAGATCAACTGCACAGGAAGATATTGCTGCGGCAAGCTGCCGAGCTTTATACCAAGAAGTTGATGCTGTGATTGACACTGCGGATGTACGCGATCACGGTTCATCACTGGTTCATGGGTTTCCTTACTTTCGCACGACACGCCTACTGGCTTCGTTCAATCATGAATTAAACGATGAATCGCCACAGTGGTTAGCATGGATTGGTCACATGGCTGATCTTGACGCTCAGGCGCGTGCATTAGAGTTGCGCAACCTACCTCCCTCAGTGTTAGTTCAGAGAAAAGACACTTTGCTTAATGAACTCAACAGGTGTCGCGATTTATTGATAACGATCGATCTTGTGAAGCCGGAGCACCGTGCTCGACTGCGCGATATTGCCCACGTCCCAGATGATTATGTCTCCTGGTGGCAGGCACTTGGTCTTTACCCGCTCACCGCACCCATTGTTGCTGCTGGAATATCTGCGTGGCATAGTAAAACACGTGATATCTTCGCAACACCGCTCGCATTGCTGCCGGTTACTGGCAAACTGGTGCGCTGGAAACCGCTACCCACCGCTATCACTGCAGCAACAGATGCCTCATCACTCAATAACCCCTTCAATGCCCAGGAAATCAGTAGAGTTCTTTATCGCTCACGTGATCCATTGGGAATTCCATTGCCAACGTCTGTTGAACTAGATAAGCTGTTCGACAAGTATGCTCCAGTATGGGAAGTTGATATAGTGGATGAAAATGATCTCATTGGCTTGATACGCTGGGAGAATGGACCAACAGTAGACACTGCTCACCCAACAATTTATCGCAAGCTTTCACACACTCGCTTTGGCAATCAAGTGTTGCTGCAGCTAAATTACATTGTTTGGTTTCGAGCACGACCGGGTAGTGACATTTACGCCGGTCAACTCGATGGTATCAACTGGCGAGTAACCCTAGGACCTAATGGTGAGCCATGGCTTTACGATGCCATACATAACTGCGGTTGCTATCACGAATTCTTCCCGAGTCATCAGCTACGCTTGCGTAAAGATCTTCCTTCCTCCTATTTTGAATCGCCACTGCTGCCGCAATCAGCACCCGAGCAACAGCCGCTGGTGCTGCGCATTGCTCACCACACACATTTTATCCAGCGGATTTACCATGACAATGTAGAGAGTGATCAATCATCGGCGATACAGGCGATACAGGCGAGCCATCCGATGCTATCTGAGGATTATGATGTACTGCGCTCTCTGCCTTCTAGTGAAGGGTATCGCAGCTTGTTTGGCAAATATGGCCTGGTTGCCGGAACAGAGCGATTTGAACGTTTTCTTCTATGGCCAATGGGTATCCGCTCGCCAGGTGCAATGCGCCAATGGGGGCGTCATTCCACCGCTTTCAATGGGCGTCGTCACTTTGACGATGCCTTTCTCATCGAATCGCTATTTGAGAGGACACAATAAAAAATGAAGAAGTTTTTATTGTGGATAGCAATCTGCCTGCCAACAATAGCTTGGTCAGGAGATGAACGTGTCGATATTGCCCGCTTTTCACGAGGTGATATGAATGGCTGGCAGAAAAAGTCTTTTTCTGGAGAAACCCGTTATTCTCTGGACAATTCGGATGGACAACTTGCTTTACGTGCTGACAGCAGTGCTACCGCTTCGGGGCGCTATCGTGAGGTAAGCGTCGATCTTAATAAAACTCCTATCCTTAACTGGATATGGAAGGTGGGCGGCATATTGACCGGTAACGATGAGCGCACCCGCGCGGGCGATGATTATCCTGCGCGAGTTTATGTGGTATTTTCTGGTGGCGTGATGTTCTGGCGCACACGCGCCATCAATTACGTGTGGTCGAACCAACAGCCGATCGACAGTCGTTGGCCCAATGCTTTTACCGATCATGCGCACATGATCGCAATAGAATCAGGTTCTGATCGGGTCGGCCAATGGGTCAGCGAACGTCGAGACGTACGTGCCGATTACCGTCGTGCATTCGGTGAAGAACCGGGCCACGTCGATGCTGTGGCCATCATGACTGATACAGACAACACAGGTGCAGTTGCTACCGCATGGTATGGTGATATCTGGTTTGCTGAGAAATAACTCAGAGCCTGTATTCTTTGCAGGGTCAATCAGTTAGTGGAGTTGAGTTGGAGTTGTCCCATTTTGACGGACATTTTTTTACTGAGCCGAGAGAGTTTCGACCTGTGAAAGAGGATTGTAGTTTATCGTGATTTGATTTTCCTCCTTAAGCTTTCTTTCAAAATTGTTGGGTGATAAGTATCCAAGCCCAGAATGCCTGCGGGTTGGGTTATACCAGGACTCGATCCAGGTGAATATGGCCAGCCTTGCTTCGGTTTTATTTTTCCACGAACGCCTGTCGATCAGCTCACATTCCAGACTGGCAAAAAAACTTTCAGCCATTGCATTGTCATAGGCATCGCCTACACTACCCATGGAGGGGCGAACTCCCATATTTCCTTACATCGCTTGCCGAACTCAACGCTGGTGTATTGAGTGCTCTGGATGCCCTTCTAAATGTCAAGCAGCAATTTGAATACTATTGATAAAATTATTACGTTTTTTCAAAATGTAATAAACTTCTCGCGCAATATAGCGTTTAAGGCACCGGAGCGCTTCAAGTTTCGTATGACCCTGTGTTAAACGTTTTTCAACGTATTCTTTAGTTTTATTGTCTGTTCTTAGTCGTCCAATGGCAATAATATGCAGTGCACTATTAGCGGCTCTATCACCGCCGCGATTCAATCTGTGTCTATTGACCTTTCCCGATGAAGCTGGGATCGGACTCACACCGCATAGGGCGGCAAAACTAGCTTCGGATTTTAATCGCTTTGGATTGTCTCCGGCGGTAATGAGTAATTGTGCAGCAGATTCATATCCAATGGCTTTGCTTGAAATTAGCTCGGGAGCAAGTTCATCAACAATGGCGAGATCATGACATCCAAATCCGCGATTTCGTCCTGTAATTCCAAATATCGTCGTGCAAGTGATTTCAGGGCAATCTTGTAAGCAGTCGCAATATCACGATATCCACCCAGATCTGGCCGCCAGGCAGCAAGAGTACGGATTAATTGCATGCGAGTCATTGTACGAAGCAACTCACGAATCGGCTCCGGTGCGGAAATAATATCCATTTGAATCATTTGTAGTGCGATACGACGAGCTGCAATGGCGGTTTTTCTGCATACTTTTAGAACCCGCAATGATTCCACCATACCGTCACGCGTTTTAGGTGTTACTGTGCGTATTCCAGCGAATGCTCCCGCTAGTCCATTATCCTTGGATAATGAAATTTGGAGCAGCTTTATGATCAGGAAATAAATCACTCTTGAGGCTTTCAAATTGTGATGATGCTTTGGTAACAATTAAACGCAAGGTGCCGCGCCTTAACTCATCATCCATGCGGACATAGTTTTGGTAACCTATTAATTCATTGCCGATCAAAACCGCACGATAGGCGGGCTCACTCGAATAGAAGACTCGAATATGCCCCTTCTTATTTTGAGCTCTTTTAACTGCATCCTTTAAATGTTCATTCACGTTCTCAATATGAGATTTTATTTTCAGTGGAGTATCCTGAGAAGGATTCTGAATATGCAGATTTATCTCGAGGCCTAGTCTAAGTGCCTCATCAACCAATCCGGATCCTGTAAATTTGGTTGCAGTCTGGCTTAAGAGCGTAATCTTACCGCAATCAGGCAAGACTGTTAGGCCATCCTTTAGGTGTTCTATCCATTCACTTGGACTATATACTAATCTGACACCTGAATTGTAGCGCGCGTTTCCATAGAGTATAAGTGCTTGCTTGAATTGTTTAATAGCATTCATTCCGTGTGCCTCTGCAGAAGAATAGTGAATATACTCCTGCTCTCCAACCAGCAAACGCTGCTCCATACCTCCTTTCTCGAACACACAGCGTCCAGAATATAATGTAGTGTCATCTATGCATATACCTAAGTGAGGTGGTATATAATCAATGCCATAAGGTCCATTGATGTCTAATTCTATCGAGCATTCCATAGCGAGCTTCGCCCAAGCTTTCTTTCTATCAGCCCAACCAATATCGAAATTTTCCTTGATCATTTTAACATCATCAAAGTCCCTTATCGCCCATAGTATGTGTGAATGCTCGTTCATGTGAAAAAGACTGATTTTCATCTTCTTTTTCTCCTTACGATCTTTAATAAGAGCTGCTTTATCCTCGTTACTATCTGCAAGTTCCCGGAGTGTTTTCGTGATCAATTCAAGTGAGTATTTAAGGGACACGCCCACCAAGATTACCTCTGTCGGTTCAACTTTTTTGATTAGACTTTGTTTTATATGTATCACAATACTGCTACGAGCTTGCAGGCAAGACTCTTCTTTAATTGAAGGCCAAGTTTTTACTATGTATCGCCTTGAAGGAATTATTGCGTACGCATCGGTAATATCCTTTATCGTTTGGTCTATGCGCCTTTCTAAGGCTCTCTCATCCTCAGAGCCAGATTTATAATCCTCAACACGGTTCAAGGCAGCCTCAATTCCTTCTTTTTGGTTAGAAACATTTCTTTTTTTAAAACTGAGGGTATTGAGGGTAGCTTTAAGCGTCCCTTTTATACTCTCTCTTAGTAGATTTGCATTAAAGGGTGATGGATTAAAACAATTGAACCCTTCGAGGATCGGAGCAATTTTGCTCACGTCATCATTGACCACAGGTGGAATAGTAATAATTATTCTCGGCTTTCCCATCGTGATAGTAGCTCCAGCTTCCGATTGGCAATATTTTGACCATTCAAATTCGCGTGAAACTAGTAGAACCACCAACACTGACCGAAAGAGCTCTTCTGCGAGATAATCACGATAGGGTTTATGTGCATGAGCCTTGCTAGAATCACGGCAATAGAAGGAATTTAGTCCCCAAAGTTCGAAAAGTTTGCTAAGGTTTTCCGCTAGCTTCTCCTCGTGCTTTTGGTAGACGATGAAGACTTCGGTAGAGTTAGTATTCTTGTTCATTACAATACGGTATTAATTGGAGATATGTTTATTTCTGGTTTATTCAAAGAAAACAAACCGTGCAACATGCCGGTAAAGATCTCCCCAGATCAACCAATAAAATTAGGGAAACTGCGCATGACTGATAATAAAGTTTTAAAGCTGAATAGGCCAGAGCAGAATGATCCGTTGCAGGAAGTGTTATTGTAAGGCGCACGTAAGATACTTAGTAGCGATTATTGAAACGGAAGTATCTGCCTTTTACTGAGTAGCATAGATTGCTCGAACGGAATGAAGCAGAGATTAGCCTCGATATCAACTCCCCGGCAGACGCGCATCAATGGCAGCTCGGCAATCCCCATATAGAACAGACACCTGCACTGAAGCAGATTGCCAAATCACCAATCTGTCAATATGAAAAACTTCCATTTTCTGGTGACATATGTATCTTTATAAAGGATAAGTAGACGTAGATAGAAGACGACGCGTTTAATGAGGCTACCTGTGAATGCTAGATCCACTTTTGTCTTTCTGCAGAATGAATTGAGCGCTCGCTCATCACAGACTCCCCAGCGACCTACCAAGATGCAAGAAAAATTGATGTTATGCGAACATGCAACCCAAAGTCCGGCGCTCACTCCGCCACCTTAACCGAGGTATTTCAACAATATCTCTATAGAACAACGAGTTATCCATCGATAACTTCCCACTCCTGTCTAATACCAGCGACCGTCGGATTAACACTCCGGCGCTCAGTGGTTTATGCCTACAAAGAGAGGAAGAATTCTAAGCAGTTTTTCTTCTGGCACCGAACCGACTGACTCTAACCGAACCAGAACCGAAACAGAACTACACTGATGGCGGGCCCCTCCTGCCCTTTTTGAGACAAAACATGTAGTTACCATAGTTCCCACCGAACTGATTCCGAGCATCGCCCCAGAAAAACCGAGTGGTGGCAAGCACAGGCGTGAAAAACTGGCAGAAACGACCCAAAATTGCCCATGGTGAGACGCGGGGGAATCGAATGGGGGTATAGGCCAGGCCCGCTCCAAAAGGGCCCCACAGCGGCCAACTATGCGTGTGAGGCGGGCCGACCGGCGCCCGTTAATGCTGCATTGCTATCTTGATTCTGCCGATACATTTATAATTACCTTCATACCACAAAATACAGCAACGATAATTCGGAGAATTCTATCCATTTTCGTAAACCTGGGTACTACACTTCTGTCTTGTTATTTGGTAAATTTTTAATTCTGGTCTAATTTTGTATTCCACTTGGTTTTTAATTTCACAGTCATTTGTTGCGTGGATATTTACCTCATGCGCCATGGGCGTACTAATTATAATGATCTTGGCCTGTGCAACGACGATCCTGGCCGAAACGTCCATTTAACAGAAGTAGGCATGCAACAGGCGCATACGGCAGCACTGACGCTGCGTGATGTAGCATTTGAGCGCATTATAGTTTCTCCTCTGCCGCGCACACACCAAACAGCAGAGGTAATAAATCGCTACCACTCAGTACCAATTGAGGTTCATCCTGATCTTGCCGATATCCGCTCCGGCTTTGATGGCAAACCAGTGTCTGACTATTTTGCAGCGATTGTCCATGATCCGCTACGAAAGCGCGTAAATGACGGCGAATCGTTGCTTGATCACAAGTTGCGTGTATTACGCTTCATCGACTGGCTAAAAGGACAAAAAGATAAAACACTATTGGTAGTCGCACACGAAGATACCATGCGGGTATTTATTGCCTATTTTGAGGGAGGCATTGAGGATGATCAATTGAGGGAAATACATATTGGCAATTGCGAATACCGACATTACAGTTTGAATTGCACTTAAATTTGCCAAGGTTGCAAAAACACTTCAACGTTTCAAGCAATCATTGTCTACATCGATTGCAAAAGCCTGCCCAAAACCAGCAACATATCGTCCGCTTTCCTGACGTAATTCAAATAAATGAAAATCTGGTAAGGTGCATAATACACTGACAACTTTACCAAATCTTTCCTGCAATGCTTGTATCCGCTGCGTGTATGCCTCAGTATTCCGAATTATTTCTTTTACACTGCAATTTAACACGGCTCGCTCGCGTGCAAACAGATTATGAGATTCTGATTCCGGGAAAATAAACATTATTGATGCTTTTGGATTATTCAGTAAATCGACTGTATGGCTCGCCAATTCACTGACATAGATATAATAGAGCCCAGTATCATCGTGCACAAAAGGGGCATAACTGATATTTGGGACACCATCAGTTGAAGCAGTAGAAAGTAATAAGATTTTTTGAGACGCGATTAGTTTTCGATAACGATTGGTAAGCTCATCGAATTCTTGCTGATTTATTTCGCTCATCGGAAAACACGGGCACTTCAACAGTTATAGGACAGACTATTTTATACGTTCGGTTTATAACTGACCAAGTTGTTTTGCTTAATTTCTAAAAAGACTTGCGCAAAGGCGTCGTCACCGAAGATAAGCCTCAGGATTATCACTGGCTACACGAGCGATGGTTCAGGTCAGTGAGAGTAAGCGATAAGGCAAAGTCGTGTTCGGCTTGGGCAAAATAATCTCCACACTATCACCCTTCCAAGGGCCGCCGGGCGCGCGCCGGATGACTACCCCTATGCCAGCCCCGTGACTGCCCCGCAGTAGCCAACTATGCGCGCCTGAGGGGCTAGGTTGCACCCCACCCGCCACCCGAAAACCGCAGCGGCGCGGCGGGTCGAACCGGCCGACTGAACCGGCGCAGTTCAAGGTTCGGCTTTGGACGGTTCTTTGGGCCGCATGGCTTTCTTGATCAAGCTACCATGTCACCTCACGTCTAATCAATATCCATAAGATTTTCTATAATCGGGAAATCATTGCGATTTTAGATTTAAATTGGTTATCTCAGGAAAGCAGATCTCTCACCATAGTCCATGCTTGTCTGCCTCTAGAATCATTTTTGCTTGCTCGTAATAAGGCAAGGAATTCTTTTCTAAATATAAATGTCAATTTGTATTGATTACATGTTCATGCAATATCCTCAGGTTTAGTATCAACCTCTATGTCAAGGGCGCTTGTCGGGGTATAATCAAACCATGTCGAAAGAGCGTTCTACCACCCAGCGTTTCGGCATCACAGAAAACGTGTGCAATTGATTGCGCCGAGCAATCTGCACAGTTGCGCCAATCGTGGTCTTCACTGCTTCAGCGAATGGTTGTCCCACATAAGCACTGTCAGCCAATACACTTTGCACCCTGCCCAGGTTTGGCTTACACCGATCCATTGCCTGCAACGCCCCCTTGCAATCAGTGATCTCCGCCGTAGTTACTGCGATTGCATGGGGTAACCCCTGCGTATCCACCGCAATATGACGCTTGATACCCGAGACCTTCTTGCCCGCGTCATAACCCTTTTGGTTCGCCGTATCCGTGTTCTTCACGCTCTGCGCATCTACGATCAGATATGACGTGTAGGCGTTGCGCCCCTGTCTCATACGGGCCGGTTATTGGGAACCACTTCAATCTATAATTTGAAACATATACTTGAAAACTGCCTAATAACTGCTTGCAACAAATCAGCTGGAGGAAAATTATGCTTTGGAAAACAGGACGTCGTAGTCAAAATGTTGAGGATAGACGCGGAATAAGGATATCCCGAGGAATCGGAGGCGGGAGCATCGGTATCGTCTTATTAGCACTTGCAGCAATATTTTTTGATATTGATCCTCGGATTATTATGCAAGGCAGCGAAATTTTAGGTGGTAGCGAGTATTCCCAAACTCGAACCCAGCCTATTCCCCCGGGCCAGGAAGAGGCTAAGGAATTTATTTCCGTCATTCTTGCTGATACGGAGGATACCTGGAAAACGTTATTTCCTGAGCAACTTAATATAAATTATAGAGAACCTACACTGGTATTATTTAGTGGCGCAGTACAGTCAGCCTGTGGTTTCGCCCAAGCTGCGATGGGGCCCTTTTACTGTCCTTATGATCAGAAAGTCTATATCGATTTGAGCTTTTTTGAAGATATGAAACAATTGGGCGCATCCGGGGATTTTGCTCAAGCCTATGTAATCGCTCATGAGATTGGTCATCATATTCAAACGTTATTGGACATTTCCGAGAAAGTCATTGCAGAGGGAAAATATTTAAATAAGCAGCAACGAAACGCCTTATCGATTCGCCAAGAATTACAGGCAGATTGTTTCGCAGGCGTCTGGGCAAATAATGCTCACCGTGCGCGAAACATACTTGAAAGTGGAGATATAGAGGAAGGGCTGAATGCCGCATCGGCAATCGGTGATGATCGTCTGCAAAAACAATCACAAGGTTATATCGTTCCCGAGTCTTTTACCCACGGAAGCTCAAAACAGAGGGTTCATTGGTTTAAAAAAGGCCTGGAATCGGGGAAAATCAGTGATTGTGACACTTTCTCAACAAATAAACTGTAGCTCAAGAGAAGAAACATTGTTATCTTAATTCAGGCTCGAATCGGGATCCATTCCGTAGAGAGGCATCCCAGCAGCGCATTGACTAATCGGTGTTAAAAACTTTTCGGGTTTTCGAATCCCATGAGTCAGCCTACTTCTTTGGTTGATCACCCTGCTGATCTTTTCCCAAGCACCCGCACTCCTTGATGCTCAATCTCGCCTGTGGCGCCGTAGATGATTGTAGGACGGGTAGCTAAAGGGCCCGCCAATTCGAGCCAGCATCTAAGAATTGTGAAAAAATCCCGATTCAAAATCTGTCCAGATTTAATCTCGATGGGCATCAGCTGTTCACGAGTTTCGATGAGCAGATCCGCCTCGTTGCCGTTGCTGTCGCGTCAGAAATATAAATGCACTGGCTCACCCCGGTTCAGGAAGAGCTGCGCAAGTTCGCTGATAACATAAGTTTCAAATATAGCGCCGCGCAGGGAATGCGCGGCCAGTTGTTCGGGGTCCTGTAGGCCCAGCAACCAGCACATCAGCCCAGTATCGTGGAAATACAGTTTCGGAGCTTTAACAAGACGTTTATTGAAATTTGGAGTTGTCCCCTTTAACGAGAACATAATGTGTCCGTTCAAAGGGGACAACTCCAGAGCTCTCCATCGAGTTTTCATCAGACAATTAGGTAAGGATCGCAATTTTATTGCGAATCATTCTTATTATTATTAATATTCCATAAATCCTTAAAATTAATATGAGTGTAAAAGTTATGTGTTCTGGAACCAAGTTGCGTACGATGTTATTTTTCGTGTTGTTATTATTGTCACCAATATTGTTATCAGCCACAGAAGAAGAAGCTGATCCGGCTGAAATCGCTATAGGTGAACGATTATTTCTGGAAACGCGTTTTGCACAGTTTTTTGCCGCGAACAATCAGGGAGGTGATCCTGCCATGGACACTACCGAAACGATTGACGCCCCTTTACCCGGCCCTTTTGCCGGTCAATCCATGAACTGTGTCGCTTGTCATCTTGTCGATCAACAACTAGGAGTAACTGGCGGGAGCATGCGCACTTATGCAGATTTTGCACGTCGCAGCCCATTGCAGGCACGCGAAGATGGCAAAACACACTCTGTACGTAACAGCCCACCATTAGTAAATGCTTCATTACCACGAAAGGGAGGCATTATGCTTCATTTTGACGGCGAATTTTCTTCGATACATGACCTTGTTAAGGCAACCTATACAGGCCGTATGGCTGGCTGGTTGCCTGGTGAAAGAGAAGAAGCAATTAAGCATTTTGCCAAAGTTATTCGTAACGATGATGGCAACAATGAACTTGCGCAGGAATTCGGTGGAGCCTACTCAGTAATTTTGAAAGGAACCGATCCATCGATACCGGATGAGTTCCGATTACCTGAGGAATTCCGAATTGATGTAGCACAGGCAAGCGATGAGGAGATCTTCGAGAAAGTCACACGCTTTACAGCTGCATATGTAGAAAACCTACAGTTCTCGAGAGATGAAGAAGGTAACTTTAATCTATCACCCTATGATCTATTCCTCGTAAAAAATAACCTACCACGAGGCCCTGCTGAAAACGAAAGCGATACGCAGTACAGTAGACGTTTACTACAAATGGTCAAGAACCTAGATAACCCAACGTTTATATCCGAGCAAGATGGCTTTTTTGCTTTTCATGACCAAGCATTTGTATTCGGTCTCAAAGAACTGGAAGGCATGAAGCTTTTCTTCAGTGAATCAGAACACGGTCAGCAAGGGCACGCTGGCAAACGCAGCACGGGTAACTGCATCGCATGTCATCAAGCACCGAATTTCACAGATTTCGGCTTGCATAATACCGGTGTGGCTCAGGCTGAATATGATGAAATTCATGGAAAAGGTGCATTCAAGGGTCTACACATCCCTAATCTCAGAGTGCGTAATAGTAAGCCAATGACCTATCTGCCAGCCACTGATCAGCACCCAGCAGCGATGGAGCCCTTTCGTGCGATTCCTGACATAAATAAACCTGAATTCATTGATCTAGGTGTGTGGAATATTTATGCCAACCCCGATTTTCCTAAGACGCAGTCTATACTGAAAGATTTGCTTTGCCAGGAGTTGAAGAATGAAAAGGGTCGGAGTCATAACAAACATTGCAAAGAAAAGGATTTGCTGAAACGCAGTATTGCCATGTTTAAAACACCGGGTCTTCGCGACCTGGGGCATTCAGCACCTTATATGCATAATGGTCAATTCGACTCACTTGAAAACGTGATCGAGTTTTATCAGGAGACATCTAAGCTTGCTCGAAAAAATCAATTGCGGAACGCATCGCCTGATCTAGTAGGTATTCATATTGAAAAACAAGATGTCGCTTCAATTGCTGCTTTTCTTCGTGCCTTAAACGAGGATTACGAATAAGTAAAATTTTGGCCTAATGTAACTGGATACTTTGTTAGGAGTAGCAATCCCTCGCTCCTAACGTATCTTTCTTTGTATAAGCTATGACTCGTAAGCTGCAAGCTTTTCTATTTGATATTGCTGGATTCAAGCAGCAAGCAACACATGCTGCTATCGACCATCTGACCTAATCAGATAAAGACACTCAGTAGCACATTGATGAAAAAAAGGCCGTGTATCGTTAATTAACATCGCGACCTGCCTCTTTAGATTCCCGATCTGCTGAAACTTGAATGCCTTCCTCTAAATGAGTTGCTAATTTAACTGAGGCTTTACTACTGACTCGTTTATTAAACCGAGATCTCGTTTTTCTTCATCTAGTGCCATTTTCCGGTGAATGGCTGCTTCTTTCATATTCTCTTTGATAGATTTTTCATACTGGCGGATATTAGCTAAAGTATGCGATTGAACATCTTGCCCCCGTCGCCCGTAATAATAACTGCGTCTTTCATATTCCTGCAGCAACTCTTTCTGTGCCTGCAGTTTTGCTTTTATCTCATTAGCTACATCTTCGTAATGTTCAGCGACAGCATTATGATTATTAGGATCAATAGAGCGCAAATCCGCACTATGAGTTTCACCACTTTGATTGCTCGCTATCGGGCCCATTTGAGCACATCCAGATAAAAAACCAAGCGCCAATACAGTTATCAAGAAAGTTATCGTTCTCATCATAGCACCTCCATTAAACAACTTTAATCCTGCTCCTTTAATTTGCTCAAAACTTTTTGTCATGTCTCATTTTAAGAATAACCATGCTGGGAATACGCTCTTTACAGGAAACATCTTTTACTCAACCTATCTCTTGATCAGAATATTTCAGTTTAATCCCACCATCAATCACTTTGATCATTACTCATAATAAGGTTATGGTTTTTAATACATTAACCTTATTCCTTACAATCAAATTAATTTCTTAGAATGGATAATATCGACTTAAAGCACAAAAAATAAGTACCAAAAAAGTAAATTAATTGTTTCGCTTATGAATACAATAACTTTAACCGCATTCCCAAAAAATAACGCCATCGACAATACTGCTCACCGTCTCGTATTCAGAAGCATTAAGCAGAGAAATCAAGCTGCGATTGATCAGCCTGGCTGTCTCCTGCTCACTAGAAGAAATGAAGCGATTGTGAGTGTCACAGGTTCTATCCAGCCATATTTGCGGATAGGATTTGATTCTGTGACCTTGGGATACCAGAATCTCTGCAACATAGGGAAATGCCTTGCTCATAGACGGATTCCATTCAACTTTCTTCAAAGTGTGTAGATTCCCCAACAACGCTAATATCGGTGTCTGGCTTACTTTATTCGCCAGATTTTCAGCCATCCATTCGTCCCGATTGACGCCTAGTCCCAATCCTCCATCGATGGCGATCAATTTCAAACAACTGCCCCTCCTTTTCATTCTAACCAGATCATTAATCAAAGAGCGGATGGGAGGATGATCGATCATCGTGGGAATCTCAATATCCGCTACAGTTACCCTACCCTCTACGATCTCATCAAGAATTGTCTGTTGATTGCTGGCGATCTCCAAGGCAACAGATAGGCATTTATCTTGCTGTAGATATCTGGATATTAGCTCTTGGAAAAAATGGATAGATTCAGGTCGCTTATGACGTTCACCAATGATCGTAATACTGTGGGGCTCCAAGCCTTCCACAATCCGTTTGTGAGCCTCGGTTGGATGAGCTTGGAATGAAGAAAACAGGATAACCATCAAGAAAAGGAAGCAAATAATTTTTTCTTCCGGCTTTGCAACTGCAGAATAACCTAACTTCATGCTTTACCGCCTCGCTTTCCGCCACTCCCAGGGTGGGACTTGCTGAGCTTCCGGTAAACCCCATAGCCCTGCTCTATTCTGCCTGGCTTGTTTTTCCAAAGCATAGAGATTTTGATCGCTGGCATATTTCCGATATACCCAAGCAGCACCGATTTTTACCATTTCTGCATTGGCATCAATATCGTCCGTATAGATACGCCCAACTTTACGACCATAGCGATCTGTATCCTGTACTTTGACGATTACAGTTTTTCCATAGACAAGCCGGGATAATTCCTGCTTGGCACGCGCTCCATAAGGCTGGGATTTTTCAGGGGTATCGATTTCAGCAAGGCGTACTTTGATTTGCTGTTTGTGATTATCCAGGATCGTGAGTGTATCTCCATCCGATATTCCCACGACTCGTCCAATGTGCTCCTGAGCCGCCGCAAATAATGGCAAGAGTGCGATGTAAAGTAATGCCAGGAACAATATTCTCTTGGAATGTATGCGGTTCACTCAATCTTCCTATTCAAGTGTTTTGTGCAGATAGAAACTCTCATTCTTACCATCGACCGTTTTAGTTATTAGTTGAGAGGCGGGCTATTAAATTGGTTACTCTGCGTTGTGAGCGTTGGTTCTTTACCGCCATTGCCAATGCTTTGGGTTGCGCAATGATCACTACCAGCTGCTTGCCACGGGTAACACCGGTATAGAGTAAGTTCCGCTCTAAAAGCATGTAATGCTGCATCGCCAGAGGAATAACCACCGCAGGATATTCGGAGCCTTGTGCCTTATGAATACTAATAGCGTAAGCCAAGGAGATTTCATCCAGCTCATTGAATTCATAATCCACGGTGCGATCATCAAACTTGATCTGTAACAAGCTTTCTTCAACATCAATAGACACAACTGTTCCAATATCCCCGTTAAATACTTCCTTATCGTAATTGTTCACCTGCTGGATAACTTTGTCTCCTGGCGCGTAAATCGACCCGTAGCGAGTTACCTTGGGCTCACTCGATCCATTCAATCGTTGCTGCAGTTCAACATTGAGTGAGCGCGCACCTAGACCCCCTCGGTTCATCGGTGTCAGTACTTGAATGTCACTCACTGGATCAAGCTTAAAACGCTGCGGTATTCGTTCGAGTACAACCTGCATCAATTTGGTAAAAATCTCTTCTGGCGTTTCTGCATAAATGCAATAGAAATCACTCGATGCCTGAGAGCTATCGGTTTGTGGCAATTGACCTTGGTTAATCCGATGTGAATTGGTAATGATTTTTGATGTTTGAGCTTGCCGAAAAATCTCAGTCAATCTAACTGTGGCAATCTTCCCCGAGTCGATAATGTCAGCCAATACTGCACCGGGGCCAACAGATGGCAGTTGGTCCACGTCACCGACAATCAATAATGCTGCATTTGAAGGAACAGCTTTTAACAACTGATTCATCAACGTCACATCCATCATGGAGGACTCATCGATTACCAGGCAATCCAATGCTAGAGGAAATTCTTCGTTATGCTTGAAGGCAAAAATGGAAGGATCAAACTCCAGAAGACGATGGACGGTCTTGGCTTCCAGTCCCGTGGATTCAGAAAGCCGCTTGGCTGCTCTGCCGGTAGGCGCACACAGAGCAATGTTGATATGTTTGGCGGTAAGAATCTTCAGGATACTGTTAACCAAAGTAGTTTTGCCCACACCTGGGCCACCCGTGATGACCGTCACTTTATGCTGTAGCACCAATGCTATTGCTGCACGCTGGGAGGTTGATAAAGTTAGCCCGGTTTGTTCTTCGACCCACGGAATAGCCTTCTGAGCATCAATGGTTCCCCAGGGGGTTTTACCTTGATTGAGGCGAAGCAGGTGATTTGCACACCCTACTTCCGCTCTATAAAGCGGGGTAAGAAAGACGGTCTCGTGCTGATCGATGGTTTCAGCTGTCAGATTACCTTCAACGAGCTCCGCAGTAATCCCTTCATCAATAACCGGTGCGGGTATTTCCAGCAATTTGACTGCCATTGTACACAAGGTTTCCCGTGCTGCAGCACAATGCCCTTCGTTTGACCATTCCTGTAAAACATGGCGTACCCCGGCTTGGGCACGAATCAAAGAATCTGGTGCGATTCCCAGTTTCTGTGCCAATGTATCAGCCGTCTTGAAACCAATACCGTGAATATCCAAAGCCAGTCGGTAGGGATTTTCTCTCACCTTATCGATGGCCTGCTCTCCATAGGTTTTGTAGATACGGACAGAGCGTGATGTGCCCACGCCATGCGATTGCAAGAACACCATGATTTCCCGGATGACTTTTTGTTCAGCCCAGGCACTCGTAACACGTTCTAGCCGTTTTTTGCCAATGCCGGGTAGCGTCAATAACCGCTCCGGTGTGAGTTCGATTACCTCAAAAACATCAGTACCGAAGGCTTTCACTAGTTTCCTGGAAAAATGGGGACCAATGCCTTTGATCATGCCAGAACCAAGATATTTCTCGATCCCCTCTAAAGTGGTAGGCGGTACTATTTTTATAGAAACCGTTTTAAACTGCTGACCATGTTGGCGGTCATTGACCCAGAAACCTGAACATTCAATATATTCGCCAGCAGTGACAGAAGCTGCTGAGCCAATCACGGTAATAAGTTCTCTATGGCCTTTGACCTTGACTCGCAAGACACAGAAACCAGATGACTCACTATGGAAGGTAACCCGCTCTACCGATCCCTGGAGGTTTTCCAGAGGATTATCAGTGTCATGATGTAAGTTAGCGGGTGCTTTCATCGGACACACTGAATTTCTAAAAACTCATTCATTGATCGGCTGAATCAACTGCTCTCCCTGATTGCTTGTCCGCCCTACCGCAGGCGATACTGGCCATAATTGCATTTGCTCGGAAGAATAAAGCTCTAGAGGCGATAACAGTATATCGTCGGGTTGCTGAGCAGGAGTCAGCCAAGCATCCCATACTTCAGGGGGGAGAATCACGGGCATGCGATCATGAATGGAACGCATCAAGGCATTGCTTTCTGTGGTGATGATCGTGCAGCTATCAATCGTTACTTCATTGACTGTTGCGGTTTCCCATAATCCTGCGAAAGAGAGCGGGCCGTCTTTGGCACAAACATAGAAAGGTTGTTTACTTTTGCCGTCTGGCAGCAGCTTCCACTCGTAGAAGCCCGAGGCGGGAATGAGACAGCGTTGCCTTCTGAAGGCATGTTTGAACATTGGCTTGATCGCTAGTGATTCAGCTCGCGCGTTGAACAGCAATGGCAGCTTCTTCGTGTCCTTGACCCAATGAGGTATCAGCCCCCAGCGCATCATCGCTCCTCCCCGGCCATCGGCACTGTCACGAATGACCAGGATATCGGTTGAAGGTGCAATGTTATAGCGTGGCTCGATCTCCGGCATCGAGGCTGCATGATACCAGTTGATCAGGCTGGAACGGGGATAAGCCAAGGCAAAACGTCCGCACATATCGTCGCATTGTTATTCGTCAAATGAGTGCTTTATACTGTAGGACTCATCATGACCTAAAGCATTCGCCATGACAACCATCGTACCCTTCGATCCTTCCAGCACAACGACGCTGCCTTTCCTGCAACCAGCCGCAATTGATCCGGTTGCTTGTATCTTGCCGCTGTTGCAGCATCGCGTTCCTGCCGGATTCCCCTCCCCTGCAGATGAATATGTAGAGAAAGGTCTCGACCTGAATACTTATCTGGTACGCAATAAAGCAGCAACGTATTTCTTTCGTGTGGTGGGAGATTCCATGACAGGTGCCCACATTCACGATGGCGATATGTTGGTGGTGGATCGCTCGGTTGAACCCAAGCACGGACACATCGTGCTCGCGGTGATTAATAACGAATATACGGTAAAGCGGCTATATGCTTGTGACGGTGTCATCGAGTTGCACGCTGAGAATCCAGCTTATCCACCCATTCGTTTCCGGGAGCATGAGGAATTGCAAGTATGGGGCGTCGTGGTGGGAACGGTCGCTCGCTTTGCCGTGTAATCATGGCGACAGGTGACATTCCCGTTAGCAAACCGATGTTCGCGTTGGTGGACGTGAACAACTTTTATGTCAGCTGTGAGCGCGCCTTTAATCCGAATCTGGAGAATCAGCCGGTAATGGTGCTATCCAATAATGATGGCTGTGCTGTGGCACGCTCCAATGAAATTAAGGCGCTTGGTGTCAAAATGGGTACCCCGTGGTTCAAGCTCAAGGATTTGGCAAAACAGCATCACATTATTGCACTCTCATCCAACTATACGCTCTACGGCGATATGTCGGATCGGGTAACGACGATCCTGCGTGATTTCAGTCCCCATGTTGAAGTTTATTCCATTGATGAGTGTTTCCTGGGTTTGCAAGGCTTGAGCAAGCTTTGGCCGACACCCACGGACATGGGCCAATCAATACGTAACCGGATACGCCAGTGGACCAGTTTGCCAGTGTGTGTAGGGTTCGGCGCAACCAAGACCTTGGCGAAACTGGCTAATCACATTGCCAAGAAACAATCAGCATTCAATGGTGTATGCGATCTCGCATCCATGCCACCCAGCCAATTGGAAGCGCTGTTATCGGCAATCGAAGTGGGTGAAGTATGGGGTGTGGGGCGTCAAATGAACCAGCATCTGCATGCAGCCGGAATTAAAACCGTGAAAGCGCTACGCGACACGCCAACCGCTTGGTTACGTGCAAAGTTTGGGGTAGTGATGGAGCGCTTAGGTTATGAGCTACGCGGTGTATCGTGCCTCTCGCTGGAAGAGGTATCCTCACCTCGAAAGCAGATTATTTCTTCTCGATCATTTGGCCAACTCATTCATAGCCTACCCGAACTTAGTGAGTCCGTTGCCAGCTATATGAGCAGTGCAGCAGAAAAACTACGGCGACAGAACTCAGTTTGTAATGCAATCCAGGTGTTTATCCAAACCAATCCATTCCGTGAACAGGATAAGCAATACAGTAACAGTATTACCGTGCCCCTTCCCAATGCCAGTAGTGATACGCGATTTCTGATCAGTGCGGCGCTGTTTGGACTCAGACATATCTACCGGAAAGGTTATGCTTATAAGAAAGCAGGAGTGATTCTGACCGGAATTGACTCCGTGGCAACATACCAGGAATCATTGCTGACACAATATGGAGCAGATGAGAAATCAGCAAAATTGATGAATGTAATGGATCAGTTGAATCAAAAGTATGGACGCGATACCGTGTCGGTGTTTTCAGTAGGGAGCAAGAAATCCTGGAGCATGAAACGAGAAAACATATCCCCCTGCTATACGACGAACTGGCAAGATATACCGATCGCATACGCCCATTAACCATAGAGAGCTATTACATGGGTGACAGGCATATTTGGTTAGAACGATAATTCAAGCGTAAATCGAGATGGGCACGGGCGAGATGCACCCCTCAATATCGCGCCTCCAAGCTGCTGCAGGAGGTACCGGATGGGAGCGGTCACCCTCTCTCCTTCTTGATACAAGACATGTAGTTACCACAGTTTCTACCAAACTAATTCCGAACATCGCCCCCTCCCTGAAACCCAATGACGGCGAGCACGAGCGGGGAAAACTGAGAAGCAGTTAATATTTTTAGCCATAAACCGTTTGCAGTATTAGGTTTCAGCTGTTCTCACCATAAATTTCAATTGAGGAATTTAGGTTGATGCACAAAGCGTGAAAACTCAGTACGCCAGAGAAGAACGAGGAATTGATGGTGGCAAAAAAGTTAAAGGTCACAAGCGGCATATCGTGGTAGACATTCTCGGTAATTTACTCCACGTCAAAGTTCATGCTGCCAATGTGAGCGATACCAAAAGCGCTTGTACAGTGCTGGAAGGAGTCATCGATAAATACCCTTCACTCAAAGCATTCTCAGGGGATGCCGGTTATCGAGGTACAGCAGTTGATTTCGTAGTTAATGGGCTAGGCTTGGCTTTGCACATTTCAGAGAAAATCGAAGGTAAATGGGCTATTTTACCGAAGCGGTGGGTGGTCGAGCGCACGTTTTCCTGGCCTGATAACTTTCGCCGTTTATCCAAGGATTTCGAAATCTTGCCTGCTGCTGCCGAAAACATAATTCGAATCGCCATGATGAAAATAACACTTGCAAAATGCGTCTAATGTTTTACCAGACAACTTCTTATACTCGACCGAGCTAATTTTTCGCAACCGACTGAAGTATCGCGTAAGCGACTTCGTTATGGCAGATGTCCGAGTGGCCTTTGATGATCTTGTCAGAGTTCAAATTGTGAAGCTTACCAGATTCAAACTGATAAGAGCCGCCAATCTGGAGAAGCGTTCCATCGCCGGCTTCCGGCGTTTTCTGAGCGCCGTTGCGTCCCATCCCACCGAACGGATCATTTTTGTCGCCAATGCCTGATGCATTCTGGCCGGAAATCAAAGATGCCAGAGGATAGGCAAGGCCTACTGCTTTATCATTCTGAGTGTAGGTAATCACAATGGGACCAGCCACCCTTTTTTCTGAGACAACCTTGCGAAAGAAGCCGTCATGGCTTCCATCAAATTTTGGTGCAAAGCCATTGTGCGAAAAAGCTGCCTGAAGCAATGTCATCGAATTCACTTTGGCTGGTTGCTGATTATCAGGCCCGAGGACTGCCGCAGTGATAAGACGCCCGCCGAAGCTATGACCTATCAAATGAAGCTTCAGTCCGTTGGCCTGGGCTTGAATTTTTCGGATCAACATATTTACTCCCGACCGGCCAACGATGCCGGCCCGCTCTTTCATCTGGTAGTAAGTTGTATAATTGAGCAGATTGCGTGCGGCTGATTTGATTCCGCTAAAGAAGCTTCCGAGTCCAGCCGCTCCGCCAGATGACCCATGCGGACCAGCTATAGGAGATCCTATGGATGATGCGCCGTTAGATGGCGTTGTATGTGACGGCAGTACAAACGCAGGTTTGCTCAGACGGTTCATCACCTCTGCACCATCGAGGGTGAAGAAGCGGTCTGAGGCATCTTCTGGATCTTCTGCTCCCCTTTGTGGAAGCGAGCGTATGAGGTCGACGAACTCACGCCGCGTGTTCCTACTGTTTTCAAGCTGTGGCACAAGCTGCTTGGCTTTATCAATAATGGCATCTGCGTCAGGTTTGTCGAAGACCCCTTTGAGATTATCAAGCTGTTTCTGAATGAATTCGACTGTCACCGTAGAGTTGATACCAGCGGCCCCGCTTGGAATCAAGTCCTCTTCAGCAAACTTCTTTGATGGCCAAAGGATACCGAGAATGGCAAATTTGCGCGAACCGAGATTAGGCACATTTCCAGCGCCAAGTACTCTGTCTACACAGTCGAACAAGTTCTTGTAGAGCCTGCGGGCATCGTCCATATCATTGTTCCAGCCATGGGAAACAATGAACAGATCTGTGAATGCGCCTTGAGAGATCGAGTTTAGCGCTTGGTTCACTTCGCTTTCATCAGCCGCATCGCCTTGTTTATTGAGCTGCACTTCGAAGTACGGAAACGGAAAGCCAGGTATATTAGTCACAGTGGTTCTCCAAAAACTATACAGACTGGATTGCGCGCATCAAGTCAACCAGGCCATGTCCCTGGAAGTACTGATCGCGTTTCAGATCTGTTGCTGTTAATAAGAATATTTTCTTAACTTCCTCGGGCTGGCCGATGAATTCGCGGCGGACCGAAAGAAACGCGGCGACTACACCGGAGACGTGCGGGGCAGCCATACTGGTGCCGCTATCTTCTATGTATTTGCCGATTGGTCTAGGTTTTTCCCCGGCAGGCGTTGCGGAATCTGCTGCGACATTGGCTGAGGCCTTAGTTGTATCGCTTGCGGCAATGGCGCCATTGTTTCCCATGACGGGGCGCCCTCCTGAAGCGCAGGAAATGATCTTTTCGCCAGGCGCTACGACATCAGGTTTGATTCGTCCATCGCCGGTTGGACCTTTTGAAGAGAAGTAAGAGACGCCATAAATATGTGGACTATCTCGATGAGTTGATCCGACAGTGATTGCCAGCTCTGCGTTGCCAGGGTCGTTGATAGTTAGACCCAAGCCAGCCGTGACAGCTCCCTTGAAAGCATCTTGTGCGTAGCCGTAGCCCGTATTGCCAGCGGCGACTACGACGACGACGCCCGATTTGACGAGCCGATTGACTTCCACGCAGAGGGGGCTTTGCCCACAGGCAAACCATTCAGGTTCAAAGTCATATCCGACGCTCATGTTCACGCCGTGAATACGAATGCGGCGGCCTTCACCGTTTATCTCTTGAATCGCTTCGAGGGCGGCAATGAGATTGCTTGCCTCACCTTGCCCATTATCATCGAGAACTTTCATGCTAATCAGCTTGCACCTGGGAGCCATGCCCGAGATTGTTTTTTCATTTCTCGTGATATTCTTGATCTCTCCTGTCTCGTCGCGGTAGCGGGTCTCGGTGGTTATTTCTCCGTCTTCTTCCGTCATCCGGCCTGCGATAATTCCTGCAACGTGTGTTCCATGTTTGAATACATCTACAAGAGGTTCTCCAGTCCCACTGAGCACGGTGAAATCGCGATGTATGAGAGGGTTTTCTATCTCCAGATTATGGTATTTTGAGAAGTGCGGGTGATGCGCATCTATACCTGAATCTAGAACGGCCCAGACGATTTCCTCACCCCAGGCACCAAATGAATTATGGGCTGCATTGGCTTTTACGGTACTGATCGTCTTTAGGACAAGTGGTTTGATGGGAAAGTCAGGCCAAATGCGGTAAATAGCTTGGTTGTGTACTTGAGCCGTTGATGTCTCAAGGTTCTTGTCAGCGTTCAGCTTATCAAGAGTGCCAGCTTCCGCCACGTCATTCCTCTGATCAGAAATTTTGTCGAGCTCGACGAGTTCTTGGATTATACCAGCTGATAAGGTGGCAAAGAAATATTGCTGACTCAACTTGCTCTTCTCTTCATTAATGCCCTGTTTTTGCGGGTCAACATTATGCTTACTGATGATATGTTTAATCATACCCCGCACCCAATCGCGTGCTTTGCTTCGTCCTTGGAGATACTCAAGATTGACATCAATAATGACCTTATATAACTCCGGTTCGAGATCCGGGTTCTCCTGATTCTTTTTTGCTTCGGCCTCGAACAAATTGAGAAGCGGGATAGCGATGACTGTTCTATCCAGGACTTCGGGTGTAAACGGCTTCTTATTCGGATCAGTCTGCTCCTCTTTTACCTTCTTTGGGGTTTTAATATATGGTCCTAATCCATAGCCTGTCCCAGCAGGTTTGTAATCCGCTTTATCAGTCGATTTGCGTGTAGATTTACGCGATGACTTACCTGATGATTCTTCTGTTGCCATACCTGACCTCTCATTGCTTACTATTTTCTTATTTTTAATCGCATGTCATTCAGTATGCCTAATCGGTATAGGAAGAACCTTGCGGCTCCCACCATTAATTGGCATACAGCAATCACGTTCACGGCAGTTTGATGTTTCATCCATGCTGTTCGGTTAAAATAGGCAACATCAATTGTGCAAATGCCTTCGCTGGCAATGCCCACGATAGTGCTGGTTTTTTTAAGCGCCACAACCCCCAATTTTCTGATCGACACCTGAAGCATAGGAGAAGCAACGGATCAGATTAATCCAGCTTTATTACTTGATGATGCTAATAGATAACAATTGGGTTAACAATAATGCAATTGCTTACAAATTTTTATCCTTCAGCACCAAGAAGGAATATCAAAAAAACTAGCCTCAATATTGCATGAAGGGAAGTAGTGATTTAATAATAATTCTTTATAATTCAGTTGCCTATGCTGAATAAAGAAAAAGAATTAACAGTGACTAAGTGTACTCAGGAGTCATTTATTTCCATAAATTTGGTAAAAGCCACCGTCTAAAGACCGTGGCTTTTATTTTAAGGATCTTCAGCAAAATCTGTGGTTAAACTTAGAACCTGTCCAAAGTCTTTTGGTTTGACAGAAAAAGTCTGATATTTGCAGGATGAGAACAAGTTATCCAAGTGATATCAGTCCGAACAGTTCGAGCAGATCCGCCCGATGCTGGAAAGTGCGCGCAAGAAGACCAGTCCACGTCGAATCGATTTGCACGAAGTATTTTGTGCGGTGTTGTATTTACTCAAGAGCGGTTGCCAGTGGCGCATGTTGCCAAGCGAATTTCCGGAGTGGCGCACGGTCCATTCGTACTTTGCTATTTGGAGCGAGCTGGATAAAGATGGAGT
>NZ_FNPQ01000033.1:0-29510 GCF_900107335.1 Nitrosomonas sp. Nm58
TCAATTCTATCAGGAGCGAACTTCTGACTGTTGATGTGAATACTCGGCATGCTAAATCTATATTAGCAGCCGGGTGAATTTTGCAGGGCCGACTAAGTATTGATTCGTGTATCTATTATCATGGCCAGCTCCTTTAAATGATTTGGCTTACTCAATAAAGCCTTGCCTACAGTTACCCAAAACAACACATATCACGCCCGGCAGTCACGACATTGATGGCGTCATTATCCACCGGCGGCTCGAAGCCGATCAACCCATAAGACGCCACAATCGCGAAGACCGGCCGTTGAGCTCGGTGACCTTCGGCGTGCTAGTGACGGTGAAGTCGAGCGGGAAACTGTTGGTCGTGCTCGCATACGCGGCTGGAGCACCATCACTGTTAAAGACCGGCGACCAGAGCGCGCCGTCCCAGCAGGCCAACCGGATCGGGTCGGTCGGAAAAATTGGATCTGGCGGGCAAAAGTTGGCCTGCACCAAGTCGTCCGGATTGCCGCCGAGCAGCAGCAAGTCCAGGAGCGCAACACTGCCAACAGGCAGGACCGGATCTTTCGGGAGAACCGGCGTGCACAGCTGCTGGGTTGCGGCGTTATCACAACCATTCACGCCCACGATGAAATTCCGTGTCAGTTCGGCATCAGCGCTGGAAGCCAGCAAGGCGCTGAAGAGTGGGAGCGCAATGAATGTCAGCAAGCGGAACCAAGAGACGGGTTGCGCTGCGTTCCCTGCGAAGGAGTCTTAGCGGACATCAGGGAAAGCAGGCATGAGCCGCCTGCGCTCTCTTCAGGATCAGCGGATTTTTTGACTGGAGTGTTCATTTGTGTCCATCCCATTCGTTATTGATTGCTTGTAACTATTCAGTACAGCTTAAGGTAAACACAGAAAGCTGATCGGAAAAGAGCAAGCTAAGCACTTCAGAAGCGATAAATCAGTAAGACCAAACTTGACCGTTCCAACCACATCCATGCATAACCTTGCGCATGCTTTTATCGGCTCAAAAAGATATCGAAAAATAGGTGACAAATAAATACGTGCAAACACGTAGGAAAGCAAAGAAAGGGTGGATCTGAATTTTATAGTCTAGAAGAAAAAAATTCCGAAATTGATTTGGCATAAGATTGGCAAAAGCCGAATAGGATGGGCGGCGTTTTTCTGCCTACCACTTTTATCAGCAAATGTGGACAAACGATGAAATGTGAAAATGTTTGCCCACCTACGCAGGTTTGCGATCGAGCACCACAAAATGGTATTCCAATCCACTTTCTTCTAAAGTATGTTTTTCGCGTGAAGATTCATACCAGTCGTGTCGGTTAAATTCTGGAAAAAAGGCGTCTCCTTCGAACTCTTTCTGGATTTCGGTTAGATAAAGGCGCTGGCAACGCATTAATGTTTGCTGATACAGCTCCGCTCCGCCAATAATAAATATTTCCTTATCCTGATAAGGCGAGCAGGCAGCCAACGCCTCTTCAACTGAGCCTATTACTGTCGCGCCTGAAACCGAAAAACCTGATTGTCTGCTAACAATCAGGTTGATCCGCCCTGGCAACGGCCTGCCAATCGATTCATAGGTTTTCCGTCCCATGATGATGATCTGACCCATGGTAAGCGATTTGAAGCGCTTGAGATCCGCCGATAGATGCCAGGGCAAGGCGTTATTCCGGCCAATGACGTGATTGCTGGCCATTGCAGCCAAAATGGATAAGCGCGGCAAGTTCATACTGCAACCGGTGCTTTAATGGCTGGATGGGGATCGTAATTATCCAGCATAAAATCTTCATATTTAAAATCAAAAATATTTCGGACCGATAGATTAAGCCTCATTGCCGGAAGCTTTCTGGGCTCACGCCCTAACTGCTCCCGGGCCTGCTCAAGATGATTTAGATAGACATGCGCATCGCCAAACGAGTGCACAAAATCACCTGGTTTTAAATCACAAACTTGCGCAATCATCAGGGTCAGTAATGCATAAGATGCGATATTGAAAGGAACACCCAGGAAAATATCCGCACTACGCTGGTAAAGTTGACAAGAAAGCCTGCCATCGGCGACATAAAACTGAAACAGCACATGGCAAGGGGCCAGTTTCATTTTGTCCAGATCATGGACATTCCAGGCAGAAACAATCAGCCGCCTCGAATCAGGCGTTTTCCTGATTTGTTCGATGACCTGTGAGATTTGATCAATTGAATTCCCCTCCGGGCTTGACCAGGAGCGCCATTGATGACCATAAATAGGACCCAAATCACCGTTCAGGCCGGCCCATTCATCCCAGATGGAAACACCATTTTCCTTGAGATAGGTAATGTTGGTGTCGCCACGCAGAAACCATAACAACTCATGAATAATCGATTTGATGTGGCATTTCTTGGTCGTTACCAGCGGGAAACCCTGTCCCAGATCAAAGCGCATCTGATAGCCAAAAACAGACAGCGTACCAGTTCCGGTACGATCCGATTTTTGATGGCCATGCTGAAGCACATATTGCATAAATTCAAGATATTGATGCATGCGTAATGAATAAAAATAAGGCAGTAATAAAAAACCATGCTAAACATCACTAGGATAGCAGATATAATAGCGCCAACTATACTGGCAGGAACTCTAATGCTTGCAACACTTTTACAAAATAACTCACCTCTCGATGAATCTGTTAAAACCACACACATTCTGGCGCTCCTTCCCAAGCTAGAAAAACTGCCCAGCAAAATTAATCTGCCTGGCGAATATGCACTCAAAGCGTTGCTCCTTCGGCGTGAGATGCAGGTATACCAGATTAGTGAGACACCTGTCTGCGCCAATTTACAAAATGGTGCGCTTTGTACCTGGGCAATGGTGGATTTAAATAAATCTATATTTGAGCAGCACACCTATGTTCGCAAAGCCTTGCACTTATTATTGGAAGAAGGGCCTGCCCAGATCCATGTGTCGGTTCATGGCAATGCGCACCAAAAACAGATCTTGGCAAAATTAGCAGTATACGTCTCCTGGATCAATGGCGCAGTTTTACCGGTACGTAAACTTAAGCCTGACAGAAAACCACTCGAGTCGATCATTCTCCATGGGCACGAAGACCCCGATCATTTCTTACCGTTACGCGCACAAGCAGAAGGAAATCTGCTCGCCCGCGGACTGACTGGATTGCCACCCAATGAGCTAACGCCCAAAACCTATCGGGAGCAAATCGAAAAACTCGCAATCAATGAAAATTGGAAACATGAAGAATATGATTTATCAATACTACGGAAACTGGGTGCGGGTGCATTTGTTGCGGTAGCGCAAGGTAGTGACACGGAAGATGCCGCTATCGTGCATTTACAGCGGCATGCCGGCAAAAAACCGAGTAAAACGATCGCACTCGTCGGTAAAGGTATTTGCTTCGATACCGGCGGGCATAATTTAAAACCCGCACGCTTCATGCATGGCATGCATGAAGACATGAACGGCTCGGCGGTCGCTCTGGGCGTTTTATTGGCGGCTACTCGGGCTGATCTACCCGTCAATATCGATTGCTGGCTAGCAATTGCACAAAATCATATCAGCCCGCGCGCTTACAAGCAGAATGATGTCATTACTGCATTAAATGGCACAACGATAGAAATTATCCATACGGATGCGGAAGGCCGCCTGGTACTGGCTGATACCCTGACTTTGGCAGAAAAACAAAAGCCTGACCTGATTATCGATTTTGCAACCTTAACAGGCAGTCTTTATACCGCACTGGGATCGCGTTATAGCGGTATCTTCAGTAATCGCGAGCATCTGATCCAGAAGGCGCTGACTGTTGGAAAATCAAGTGGTGAACGCGTTTGTGCTTTTCCTATGGACACTGATTACGAAGTCGACCTTGAAAGCAAAATTGCTGATATCAAACAATGCCTGCTGGATAGCGACTATGATCATATTCTTGCAGCCCGTTTCCTCAGTCAATTTGTCAATGATGTGCCCTGGCTGCACATGGATCTCTCCGCATGCAATCATAAAGGCGGTCTCGGTGCTGTTGGGACAGATATTACGGGTTTTGGCGTTGCCTGGGCGATGGCGTTCCTACAAAAATTTCTTACAAGCTGATTGATAAAATTGACCTTGCTTCTAAGAATTTCCAGCTAAACGGATTCTATTTGAGTTACTCAGTCTGAGGGTAAGTTCCTGACCAATGGAAAGGCGCTCGCTATTACCATTCCATGATTTGATTTCTTTTATATCAATACCATATCGTTTGGCTATATCGTCTAAAGTATCACCCTTCTTGACTATATAGATAATTGAGTCATTCAATAACGAATTAGTGTTATGCTGATTGTTATCTTGTGCTAGATAATCATTTTCCCTGGTTCTATTTTTGCTACGAGGTACTAATAAAGTTTGTCTCTTTTTCAGGGTATCATTTATGGAAATACCATTGATCTCGGCAAGCTCAGCCACATTAATCGCGTATCTACTGGATAAGTCCTCGATTGTTTCTCCTTCCTTTACCTTATAAACACGCCATGAAACAAGCGATTCATCGTAATTCTCAAGATTGGCTATGAAGGTTTTCGCCTTATTGACCGGTAACAAAAGTGTACGGGGCGAGTCATCAATTCTGATAATAGGCCTATGGTATGCCGGATTAAGTGCGGTGAATTCTTTTTCTGGCACCCCTGCAAGCTCGGCTGCCAGTTTCACATCGATATGTTGAGTAATTTCAACTTGCTTGAAATAAGGTCGATTAGGAAGAGGTTTAAGCTTGACACCGAAATTTTCTGGATTAGCAATAATATTCCTTACGGCAATGAGTTTCGCAACATGATTTCTCGTTTCATTGGGTAATTCAAGGTCACGAAAGTTAATACCATCATTCTCCTTATGATTTTCATCTATGGATCTTTTTAGCACGCCCTCCCCACAGTTGTATGCAGCCAACGTCAATTTCCAATCACCAAACATTTTATAAAGCTTCTGCAGATAGTCCAAGGCAGCTCGTGTCGCCGCAACAACATCGCGACGCTCATCATACCACCAGTTTTGTTCAAGGCCGAATGCTTTACCGGTAGAAGGAATAAGCTGCCAAAGACCCGAAGCATGGCGGTGAGAATAGGCTGCTGGATCAAACGCGCTTTCTACAATAGGAATAAGCGCAATCTCAGTGGGCATGCCACGCCGCTCCACTTCTTCCACAATATGAAACAAATAGCGCCTGCTTCGCTCAACGATGCGATCAATATATTTTTGATGACGCGTAAAATGGTTTTCGTTATGGCGTACTTCCTGACTGCGCATACCAGCAACGGCAAAACCACCGCGTATACGTGCCCATAAATCATCCAAATGCTTATCTGAACTGGCAGAATCCCTCTTTATTACTGAGGTAGAGCGGTTTTTATTATTTTCTAAAGTTCCCTGCGCTTCTGCCGCAGTTGGTAAGAAAGCCAATATCATACTGGCTATAAGTACTAATATCAGATTTGGTATGTTCTTTGTTTCTAGCATGAGTGTGTTGCATCCTTAATTTTCAAAATGATCGATATCTCTGAAAATTCAGATTCGATCATGCCTGCATGACTTACGACTCGACCTCCGCCGACTATTAGTCAGATAACGTAACCGTTATATTCTGCAGGCAAGTTGCTACATCATTGCTTTCGCATTTACTCCTAAAACTCCTAAATTGTTAATGAACCCCTAACTTATAGGGTATTGAACTTCAAAAGAACGATCCAGAAAATAAAAGAGATTTTGCTGTTAACGCTACTCCCAACTCAAAACACCACCAGTCTGGTACTCAATGACACGTGTCTCAAAGAAATTCTTTTCTTTTTTTAGATCAATCATTTCCGACATCCAGGGAAATGGATTGCTTGCGTCTGGAAACAGAATATCGAGACCAATTTGCTGACAGCGGCGATTTGCAATAAAGCGCAAATATTCCTTGAACATCGATGCATTCAAGCCCAATACGCCTCGTGGCATCGTATCTTCAGCATAGCGATATTCGAGCTCGACGGCTTTCTGCATCAAAGCACCAATTTCTTCACGAAACTCTCTTGTCCAGAGATGAGGATTTTCCAACTTGATCTGATTGATGACATCAATACCAAAATTACAGTGCATGGACTCATCACGCAAAATATACTGATACTGTTCGGCAGCCCCCATCATTTTATTCTGCCTTCCCAGCGCCAGAATCTGCGTAAACCCTACATAGAAAAACAATCCTTCCATAATGCACGCAAACACAATCAAACTTTTTAGTAATTGCTGATCAGATTCCAATGTGCCTGTTTTAAATTTTGGATCCGTCAAGGTATCGATGAAAGGAATCAGAAATTCATCCTTATCGCGAATTGATTCGATCTCATGATAAGCATTAAAAATCTCACCTTCATTCAACCCCAGTGATTCAACGATATATTGATAGGCATGGGTATGAATGGCTTCCTCGAAAGCCTGTCGCAAAAGATATTGACGACATTCCGGATTAGTAATGTGGCGATAAGTACCGAGCACAATATTATTTGCTGCCAATGAATCGGCTGTTACAAAAAAACCAAGATTACGCTTGATCAGACGACGCTCATCTTCAGTCAATCCATTCGGATCTTTCCAAAGCGCGATATCACGGCTCATGTTGATTTCCTGAGGCATCCAGTGATTGGCGCAAGCTGACAGATATTTCTCCCACGCCCATTTATATTTGAACGGGACCAGTTGATTGACATCTGCCTTGCAATTGATAATGCGCTTATCTTCTACAGAAATGCGACGATGGGCATCCTCCATTGAACTCTCATTCGATGTATCAATGCGGGCGCTATCCTTTGTTGTATTGCTTGCAGCAGGAGAATACAAGATCGAATCATCATTTAACATTCCGCTCAATAGATCTTTCTTCCGGATACTTTCTGGTTGCAGGGATTCATCATCAAATGTCAACATTATTGCCACTCCTTATTCTTATATAGTTGCATTCATACATTAATTATCATTGGCATGATTCACATCCAGGATCATCAATCGCGCAATACTTGATTTCTGCTGTCACTTGTTGAGCGTTTGCCGCGGTTACACCGCCACTGGCTGGCACGGCATTGAGTGCGCCAGTATATACCGTAGACTTTTCTGCTGTCGTTGCGCCTAATGAGCGCAAATAGTAGGTTGTCTTGAGTCCCCGCAGCCAAGCAAGCTTATAAAGCTCATCGAGCTTCTTTCCAGAAACACCGGCCATATAAATATTGAGGGATTGCGCCTGATCGATCCATTTCTGCCGTCTCGCTGCCGCCTCAACCAACCAGCGAGGATCCATTTCGAATGCGGTCGCATACATGTCCCGCATGCTTGCAGGTATTCTGTCTATTTTGCCGATCGCACCATCGTAATACTTGAGATCCGCAATCATCACCTCGTCCCATAGATCGCGTTGCTTCAGATCATTGACCAGCCATTTATTGGCGATGGTAAACTCTCCAGACAAATTGGATTTAACGTAAAGATTCTGATAAGTGGGCTCGATGCTCGCTGAAATGCCGACGATATTTGAAATCGTAGCAGTAGGCGCAATGGCTAGACAATTTGAATTTCTCATGCCGTGCTTCTTGATACGCGCACGAAGTTTATCCCACTGAAGAGCAGCTGAAGTATCCACCTCAACAAAATTGCCGCGCTCTTCACGTAATAGCTCGAGGGTATCCTGCGGCAAAATCCCGCGATCCCATAAACTGCCACGATAGGAAGCGTAACAGCCACGCTCTTCCGCTAATTCGGTGGAAGACCAATAAGCATAGTACGCAATAGCCTCCATTGATCGATCTGCAAACTCCACCGCTTCTTCTGAAGAATAGGGAATACCCAGCTTATATAAACAGTCCTGGAATCCCATGATGCCAAGCCCAACTGGCCGGTGCCTCAGATTGGCATTACGCGCTTTAGCAACTGCATAGAAATTAATATCGATGACGTTATCAAGCATCCGCATCGCCGTGCTGATCGTATGCTTGAGCTTACCCATATCAAGCTTGCCATCGTTGACGTGCGCCGGCAAATTGATTGATCCCAGATTGCAGACAGCGATCTCTTGTTCATTGGTATTCAAGGTAATCTCAGTACAGAGATTGGAGCTATGCACCACCCCGACATGATTCTGGGGTGAGCGTATATTGCAAGGATCCTTGAAGGTAATCCATGGATGTCCTGTCTCGAACAGCATGGTCAGCATTTTCCGCCACAATTGCTGAGCAGGAATCTTCCTATGTAGGGCAATTTCACCCTCCGCCGCTTTTTTCTCGTATGTGAGATAAGCTTGCTCAAATACCTTGCCGTACTTGTCATGGAGATCCGGCACATCAGAGGGCGAAAACAGTGTCCAGTCCTCCCCCTCCATTACCCGTTTCATGAACAAATCGGGCACCCAGATCGCCGTATTCATATCATGCGTACGACGACGATCATCACCGGTATTTTTGCGAAGTTCAAGAAACTCCTCGACATCAAGGTGCCAGCACTCCAGATAAGCGCATACCGCTCCCTTACGTTTACCGCCCTGATTAACCGCTACAGCGGTGTCAGACACTACTTTGAGGAAAGGAACGACGCCCTGTGATTTGCCATTGGTTCCCTTGATACGTGATCCCATCGCCCGGACGGGTGTCCAGTCATTGCCCAGCCCACCTGCAAACTTTGAAAGCAAGGCGTTTTCCTTAATCGCTTCATAGATACTATCCAAACTATCCGACACGGTGGTCAGATAGCACGAAGACAGCTGCGGACGGCACGTACCCGAATTGAATAATGTCGGCGTCGAGCTCATGAAATCAAATTTGGATAATACCTGATAGAACTCTATGGTACGCGCCTCACGATCAATTTCATTGAGCGCCAGCCCCATGGCCACCCGCATGAAAAAGGCCTGCGGCAGCTCGATACGTTTTTCGTTGACATGGAGAAAATAACGATCATAGAGGGTCTGCAAACCAAGATAACCAAACTGCATATCACGATCTGCATCCAGCACCTCTGCCAAACGGCTCAAGTCAAACTGGGCCAGACGCTCATCCAATAATCCAACCTCGATACCTCGCTTGATAAAGCCTGGAAAATATTCCGCATAACGAGATTTCATCTCGTTATGCGTCACATCCTCTCCCAGCACCTCAAAGCGGATAGTATGTAGCAACAGTCTCGCCGTAACGTAACTATATGCCGGGTCTTTTTCTATCAATGAACGCGCCGATAGAATAATCGATTTCCTTACCTCTTCCGCCGGCACCCCATCGTATAAATCTTTTAGCGTTGATTTAAGAATCAATGCGCTATTCACCGCCTCGCCAAGACCGATACAAGCCGCATCCACCAACGCTGCCAGTCGCGCAACATCCAGAGGAATTCTGTGACCATTTTCTACCACATGTAAAACGTGGACCTGTTTCTCGGCAGTCAGCTTTTCTTGCTGCTTTGCCCGTTCACGCGCTCGCTCCTCGCGATACAGTACATAGGAGCGAGCCACATCGTGTTCGCCCGAACGCATCAACGCCAGTTCTACCTGATCCTGAATATCCTCGATATGAAATGTGCCCCCTTCGGGCTGGCGTCGCGTCAGCGCGCCCACCACATCCTGAGTCAAATGCGCCACCACCTCACGTACCCGTGCAGACGCAGCGCCTTGCCCGCCTTCCACCGCGATAAAGGCTTTGGTCATCGCAACAGAAATCTTGCTGGGCTCAAACGCAACCACCGCACCGTTACGACGAATCACTTTATATTGAGCATATTGCGAGCCGGGTGAAACTGGAATTTCTGGAAAACCACTTTGAAGGACAGGGTTTAAGTTTGCACTGTCGGCCGTAAGTTGCATAGTCGACTTCTCCTTGTTTATGGATGCAAAAATACAGGCAAATTAGTATGACCATACTACCTGTAGTAGCAGGCCATGGATCATAGTGTGCCTATTGTACTAGCTTTTGGAAAAACGAAATACTTTTCTGCATTGAAAAATATTCTTTTCTTATTAACCAGTTGATAAAAATCAATAATTAGAAAAGCGATTAATCTATCGGTATTCCTATTTTGTTCGGATTACAAGATGGGTCATGTTATGAGAAACTACGAACGACTAATTATTAATTATCACGGATTTTCTTCATGCACCAAAGTCAATGGCACCTGCTTACCAGTAAACGTTTTCTGCCTCTTTTTCTCACCCAGTTCCTGGGGGCACTGAATGACAATGCTTTCAAGAATGCACTCGTCATCCTGATTACCTATACAGCGATGGATAGCGCAGGCCTCAGTCCACAAATCATGGTGACCCTTGCGGCTGGCATCTTCATCCTGCCTTTCTTTCTTTTTTCTGCCACCGCAGGTCAGCTTGCAGATAAATGGAACAAAGCAAAGCTGATCAGAATCATCAAATTCATAGAAATCCTGCTGATGAGCGCAGCAGCAGCAGGCTTCTTTCTGGGGAGTACAACTTTTCTGCTGTGCATTCTTTTTTTAATGGGAGCCCAATCAGCATTTTTTGGACCACTCAAATATGGCATTCTGCCAGACCACCTCCATGAGAATGAGTTGATTGGCGGCAATGCCCTGATTGAAGCAGGCACATTCTTAGCGATACTGTTCGGCACGATGCTAGGGGGTCTGCTCATTCTGGCTGAAAATGGCACCGCCATTATTTCAACATTGGCCATCATCACCGCATTCACTGGCTGGTTATTCAGTCTATTCATTCCACCAGCCAAACCGGCATCACCAGAGATTAAAGTCGGCTATAACCTGTTATACGAGACAGGCGCTATCCTGCAGCACATCCGTCAGAACACCATCCTATTCCGCTCAATAGTGGGCATCTCATGGTTCTGGCTGTTTGGTGCAACCTTTTTATCTCAGTTTCCTGTTTTTGCGAAAGAGATCATTGGCGGCAATGAACAAATTGTCACGCTGTTTCTAGTCGTTTTCTCCGTCGGTATTGGCATTGGCTCGCTGTTTTGCAATAAGTTGCTGAAAAGCGAAATTGCGGCAACGTATACGCCGCTGAGTATTCTGAGCATGACCATTTTTACTATTGACTTGTTTTTTGCCAGTGAAAATATCCTTCCCCCAAGAGAAGGTGAGCTGATCGGTGCAGTCGCCTTTCTGAATTCATTGGCACATTGGCGTATCTTGCTGGATCTACTGGCCATTTCCATTTGCGGTGGCATCTATGTTGTCCCACTTTATGCCATTGTTCAGCGTTACTCAGAAACCTCTCACCTATCACGTGTCATTGCTGGCAATAACATCATGAATGCATTATTCATGGTGGTATCAGCCCTAGGCATCGGCTTGATGCTGGCCAGCGATTTCACCGTGGCTCAAGTTTTTCTTACCATCGCGATTCTGAATGGTCTCGTGGCAATCTACATCGCTAGCCTGTTGCCGCAAGCACTGGTCAGATCGATTCTGCAAGGAATTTTTCATACTTTCTACCGACTGGAAGTCAAAGGACTGGAAAACTATCAGAAAGCAGGGGGAAAAACGATCATCATTGCCAATCACCTATCATTCCTGGATGCCATCCTGCTAAGCATTGGCATCCCTGAGCCACTGTGTTTTGCCATCAATACACACATCGCACGACGATGGTGGATTAGGCCATTTCTATTTCTGGCCGACACCGTCACAATCGACCCTGCTAACCCGATGTCTACCCGGCTATTGATTAATAAAGTAAAAAGTGGTCAGAGAGTCGTCATTTTTCCAGAGGGCAGGCTGACGCTAACCGGATCACTCATGAAAGTTTATGAAGGTCCTGCCATCATTGCCGATAAATCTGGCGCGCTACTCCTCCCGATCAGAATTTCAGGTGCTCAATACACCCCTTTCTCCAGACTGAAAGGTAAAATTCGGATTCGCTGGTTCCCCAAAATCACCCTTACCTGCATGCCACCTGAATCATTTGATCTGCCGCCGCAAATCTACGGAAAGCAACGAAGACGTCTAGCCGGAATCAAGCTTTACGACATCATGACAACCATGATGTTTCAAAGCAATGAACTCAAGCAAACCTTATTTCAGTCCCTTCTGGATGCAACCACCATTCATGGTAAAAGACATATCGTCGCTGAAGATATCAAACGCATGACATTGACCTACTCTCAGTTAATCACCCGCAGTTTTATTCTAGGGAACAATCTACGAAAGCTTACGCGGGCAGGAGAAAACGTGGGAGTGTTATTGCCTAACATGACCGGCACGCTGATCAGTTTCTTTGCCTTACAAGCCTTTGGCCGCACCCCCGCCATGTTAAATTTCTCCGCCAGCAAAAAGAATCTGGTGGACGCATGTCAACTGGCACAAATCAAATCGGTCATCACGTCCAGACAGTTCATTGAAGATGGGAAACTTACTGAAATGATCGATGGATTGCAAGCGCAACATGTTGCGCTTCTTTACCTGGAAGATATTCGCAAACACCTTCACTGGTGGAACAAGTTCGCAGGATTCTTAGCTGGATGGATTCCGCGGCTTACTTATCGCGTCACCAGTCCCTCACAGGACCCCAATGCTCCGGCGGTGGTTTTATTTACTTCTGGCTCTGAAGGGACTCCTAAAGGCGTAGTGCTTAGTCACATCAATTTACAGGCGAACCGCTTCCAGGTGTCATCCCTTATCGATTTTGGTCCAACGGATATCGTATTCAATGCGTTACCGATTTTTCATTCATTTGGTCTGACAGGCGGCATGCTCTTACCCGTTTTATCCGGAATAAAAACATTTTTTTATTCTTCACCACTGCATTATCGGGCTATTCCAGAACTGGTATATGACACCAATGCCACACTTCTATTTGGTACCGATACCTTCCTGGCTGGCTATGCACGTCATGCTAATCCCTATGATTTTTACAGTCTTCGATATGTATTCGCAGGTGCAGAAAAATTAAGGGAAAGTACGCGTAGAACATGGTCCGAAAATTTCGGCGTCCGTATTTTCGAAGGATATGGCGCTACTGAAACAGCACCCATCCTGAGTATCAATACCCCCATGCACAACCGAGCAGGATCGGTAGGTCGCATGCTGCCGGGGATTAGCTACCAGTTGGAAAAAGTTCCTGGCATTAAAAATGGCGGTAAGTTACTAGTCTCCGCTCCTAATGTCATGAAAGGGTATTATCTGATCGACTCACCTGGGCAGGTTACGCCACTACTTAACAGCTGGTATGACACGGGCGATATCGTCGAAATAGATAATGAAGGCTATATATTTATTAAAGGTCGCGCCAAGCGTTTCGCCAAAATCGGGGGTGAAATGGTTTCTTTAGCTGCGGTAGAAGAGTATGTCAGCAAACTCTGGCCCGATTATGTTCATGCCGTGGTGCAGATTCCCGATGCAAAAAAAGGAGAACGGTTGGTTCTCATTACGACCGATCCCACCGCCAATCGAAACGACTTGATTAGCTATGTTCAGGAACAGGGAATTGGAGAGTTGAGTATCCCCAAAACTATTTTAGTAATCAATGAAATGCCTATTCTGGGCACTGGAAAAACAGATTATGTCACCCTTCACGATTGGGTTCTGCAACAGACGGCAAACCTTTAATCTGTGCACTTCCAGGTTTTGATCTTTCTGATATCCATAAATCTCATCGACCATATTTCTTTCTGTTCCGGCGACGGCGATTATGCGCACGTCGGGCTTCTTCTTCGGTCGGTGGCGCAGGTTTTTTATTGGCGTAGGGATTATGGCCTGTCCTGAATTCTACGCGTAACGGCGTACCTTCCAGCCGGAAAGTTTCACGAAATGTGCTTTCCAGGTAGCGGCGGTAAGTTTCTGGCACATGATCCAGCATGCTGCCATGAATAATGATTAAGGGAGGATTGGAGCCTCCCTGGTGAGCATAGCGCAATTTGGGACGAGACATCCCTCCCCGTGGAGGAGATTGTTTTGCGACAGCTGCCAGCAAAGCACGTGTCAGCTTGGGTGTGGGCAAATTCGCCATTGCGGCGGTATAAGCGGTATTAATCGATGGAAATAATCCTTTTATGCCGCTTCCCTGTAACGCAGAAATGTAGTGATATTTAGCAAAATCAAGAAACGCGAACTTTCGTGCTATCTCCCGCTTGACAGCGTCTCGCTGATAATCATCCAGACCATCCCACTTATTTATAGCGATGACCAATGCTCTGCCCGTTTCCAGAATAAATCCGGCAATATGGGCATCCTGGTCAGAAATATCATTTCTTGCATCAAGAACCAGGACCACTACATTTGCATCCTCGATGGCTTGCAGTGTTTTGATGACTGAAAATTTCTCGATCGTCTCGAATACTTTGCCTCGACGACGCAGACCCGCTGTATCGATCAAAGTGTAATGATGCTGACGGTACTCAAAATCAATATAAATACTGTCCCGGGTCGTACCCGGCTGATCAAATGCAATGACACGCTCTTCACCCAGCAATGTATTGATCAGCGTGGACTTGCCTACGTTGGGCCGTCCGACAATGGCGATTTTGGGATATTTTTCCGCTCTCTCCTCAATTTCTTCTGGCTGAGGAAGAAAATCGGCCAAAGCCAATTCGACCAGTTCACCCACATGATCGCCATGAATAGCTGAAATTGCACAAGGCTCACCCAGACCGAGTTCATAAAACTCCGAGGTGACAATAGCGGTTCTCATTCCTTCAGTTTTATTCACTACCAGCAGAATTTTGCGACCTGTTTGACGCAGATGCTCCGCAATAATCTTGTCATGCGGCGTCAATCCTTGCCGGCCATCAACCACAAACAAAACAATATCCGCTTCATCGACTGCCTGCAATGTCTGCTTCGCCATCGCATGCAGCACGCCCGACTTTACAACAGGTTCAAAACCGCCCGTATCTACAACGATATAAGGCTTATCGCCTATCTTGCCATGACCATAATGCCGATCACGGGTCAACCCTGGAATGTCTGCCACGATGGCATCACGACTGCGCGTGAGACGATTAAACAGTGTTGATTTACCGACATTGGGTCGCCCAACCAGCACAAGCGTAGGTTTCATGATTATAGGAAATGATAATGGCTGAAAAAAATGCATGCGCTCTCCCATTACTGGAAGAAAGCATCTCTGAAATTTATTGTGAAGAGTGGATTACCAACAACCGTTACTGCGCAGCAAAAGCGTAAATTCCACCCTTTGAGGTCTGCACGACAAACCCATCAGGAATATACTCCGGACGGCTCAAAATAGCACTGCCATCCGTGGCCGCTCGTGCCACCAGACTGCCATCATGACGCCTGAGTAGCGAGACGTTACCTTCTGCATCACCCACTGCCAAGAGTGCACCACGAACAACTAAGGGCGCAGATAATTTACGGCTACCCAGTTTAGCCTGCTTCCACATCATGGCACCACTTCTTTTGTCATAAGCGACGACTGCACCACGATCTTCACTTACATAGACATTGTTGTTATCCATAGTAAGACCAACATTGCTAGATGCATCTCTCGCCCAAATCTGATTACCATCCGCGATCTCAAAGCAGGCAATGCGCCCATTATAGGCTACGGCACAAACTTGTTGATCATCAATAACGGGTAGACCAGCAATATCCGTCATACGCTCCAGCTCGGTGACCCCGCGTGGTTGTGAAACAGTCGCCTCCCAGCCTACATTGCCGTTTACTAAATTCATGGCTATCAGCTTGCCACCGGCTAATCCAGCAAATACAGCACCTCGATAAATTAACACGCTGGTAAAATTTCTCATCGTCAATGCAGGCGTAGGCCCTTGATAAACCCATTTACGTTTGCCATCCGCCGCATCTAATCCAAAAATCCTGCCATCACCGCTCCGTGCAATCACGACACCGCTATCGACCTGGGGCGGACTTAATACTTCGCTGGTCACGCGCGCTTTCCAGCGCTCATTACCCATTTCGTCAAACGCAAGCACTTCACCCTTAAATGTTCCAATCAGGATCATTCCATGGCCTGCACCCACTCCCCCTGATAACTTATGCTCAGTCTCTACCTGCCAGTTCTCTTTTCCAGTAGCAGGATCAAGGCGAACCAGCTGTCCTTTTGCATCAGCCGCGTATACTGCACCATTCTCATAAATGGGAGAGAATACGGCTATCTCGCTCTTATTCAGGCCGAGCTGCCACAATATCGGTATCTGAGGCAGTGCTTTTAATGCCGCAATTTCCTCCTCATTAATCTCAACTTCATCTTTATTACTCAATAGATCAACAAAATTACTAATCCCCAGATCACCCATACTGGCGCATCCGGTTAGTAAAATCAACACAACGGATAATACGAGGTGTTGTAAGAAGAAACCTCCTGCTCTAAGCAACAAAAGATACTCCAGATGCAAATTGACGATCACCTACTACTTGGTCTCTCTCAAGGCATCCAGCTTCATCTGGACAATATTCTGATAGGCGCTTCTACCACCACCCAATTTATCGATTGCTTGTTGATAAGCCGTACGTGCTTCAGCTATTTTCCCCGATGCAGTGAGGATATCCCCTTTCAAATCAGTATAAAGTCCCGTAAAAGATTCCCCATGCTGAGCATTTAGCAGACTCAGAGCTTCATCATATTTTTTCTCATCCAACAATATGCCAGCAAGGCGTAATCGCGCGATATCCTTTATCTCCGACTCCTTACTCACATCCAGAATCCACTGCAGTTTACTTTTAGCTCCTTGTATCTCACCAGCATTGATATTTGCATGCGCTGCAATCAGAGCTGCGCGTGAAGCATACCCGCTAGCAGGGAAGCCCTCCATCAACAAATGCGCGGCGTCATTAATCTTCCCGGAGCTACTATTTTTCTCAACTTGCTGTTGCAATACAGCAAACAAGTCAGCAGCCTGCTGTGCTTGCTGCCTTTTATAATAATTCCATGTCTGCGTTCCGACGATCGTTGCAATCAAGGTTGTTACGACAATAATCATCGTATTACCATGTGCTGCCCACCAGGCTTTTAGCCCTTCTATTTTTTCCTGTTCTTCCGGATTATAAGCTGCCATTTTTTCTTGACCTGCCTAGATAATTAACTATTAAATTCGTTTGAGTAGTGGGCCTGCTTCCGCTAGCCCTATTCTCACCTGCTCAGCTGCCTCACGCAACGGCTTGATGCTCACTTCCCCTGCTTTTGCTTCATCATCACCAATAATGACAGCAAAACGAGCGCCACTGGCATCCGCTTTCTTCATTTGCGATTTAAAACTTCCGCCGCCGCAATGCAAAATAACGCTGAGCCCTTCATTACGAAACCATTCTACTGCTTTCCAGGAAAAATTCGCAGCGATCTCTCCCTGATGAGCAACATAAATATCGACGGCAGGGTTTGGAATTTCACTTTCGCCTATCAAAGCAAGAATTCGTTCAATTCCCATCGCAAACCCACAGGCAGGCACCGGCTTTCCGCCCATTTGCGCGATCAACCCATCATAGCGCCCTCCTGCGCATATCGTCCCTTGCGCACCCAGCTTATCGGTCACCCATTCGAATACGGTGCGATTGTAATAATCTAATCCCCTCACAAGCTGGAGATTAATCTCAAAATCAACACCTTGCTCGTGCAGCACTCGCTGCAACGCTTCAAAATGCTTTAGTGATTCCTCATCCAGATCATCCAATAACCGTGGTGCTCCAAGCAGGATTTCGCGCATGAGCGGATTCTTACTATCCAGGATACGCAGGGGATTGCTATGCAGGCGCCTGCGTGCATCTTCATCCAGTTCATCCCAATACTGCTCAAAATACTTGATGAGTCTTGCCCGATAAATGGCACGTGATTCGGTGCTGCCGAGCGTGCCAATTTCCAGGTGTACACCTGAAATGCCCAATTGACGCCAAAGCCGCGCGCACATGATGATCAGCTCTGCATCGATATCAGCGCCCGCATATCCCAGCGCCTCCACGCCAACTTGGTGAAATTGCCGGTACCGCCCTTTTTGTGGACGTTCATGCCGAAACATCGGTCCATAGTAATATAATCTCTGCGGCCCTGCATAAAGAAGATTATGCTCAAGTACTGCACGCACACAGGAAGCCGTGCCTTCCGGACGCAATGTCAGACTATCTCCATTAAGATGGTCCACAAACGTGTACATTTCCTTTTCGACGATATCAGTCACCGCACCGATCGAGCGTATGAATAAATCAGTCTGCTCGACGATGGGGGTACGAATATTACGGTAACCATAACTGGCGAGCCAGGTACGCACGGTATCCTCGAAAAACTCCCAACGATGCGCTTCATCTGGCAGGATATCATTCATCCCGCGGATAGCCTGAATCACATTAGGCATGGATTGATTTTCTTTGGTATTTGGTGCGTACATATTCATCAACGATGTGACGAAATTCGCCCGCGATGTTGTCTCCCTTCAGGGTGACTGTCTTTTGTCCATCCACATAAACCGGTGCCACCGGATTTTCTCCTGAGCCAGGCAAGCTAATACCAATATTGGCATGCTTACTTTCCCCCGGACCATTGACCACGCATCCCATCACCGCCAGCGTCATGTTTTCCACTCCATCATATTGTTCACGCCAGGTGGTCATTTGCTCTCGCACATAAGCTTGGATACTTTCAGCTAACTCTTGAAAATAAGTACTCGTTGTTCGTCCGCAACCTGGGCATGCTGCCACCAGCGGAACAAATGCCCGCAAACCCATTGTCTGCAGGATTTCCTGCGCCACGATGACCTCACGCGTGCGATCCCCTCCAGGCTCAGGCGTCAGTGATATCCGTATGGTATCGCCTATCCCTTCAAACAACAGCACCGACAATGCTGCAGTCGATGCAACGATCCCCTTCGACCCCATCCCTGCCTCTGTCAACCCCAGGTGCAGTGCGTAATCACACTGAGCTGCCAGCTCACGATAAACCGCTATCAAGTCTTGCACACCGCTTACCTTGCAAGACAGCACGATGTGATCTCGTGGAAGCCCAAGCTCTTCAGCCTTGGTTGCGCTCTCCAAAGCAGAAGTAATGAGAGCCTTGCGCATTACTTGACCAGCATCCATTGGTTCAGCAGATTTGGCATTTTCATCCATGATGCGCGCCAGCATTTCCGGATCCAAACTACCCCAATTGACGCCAATTCGCACAGGCTTGTCGTATTTACAAGCTATCTCAATCAGTGTAGCAAACTGCTCATCGCGCTTCTTGCCATGACCTACATTTCCTGGATTGATACGATACTTGGCCAATGCTCTGGCGCAATCCGGGTAGGCGGTCAGTAATTTGTGGCCATTAAAATGAAAGTCGCCTACCAGTGGCACATGACAGCCCATATTGTCCAATCTTGCACGAATTGCTGGCACTGCATTGGCTGCTTCTGCAGTATTGACTGTAATTCGCACCAGTTCTGAACCAGCATGCGCCAATTGCGCAACCTGTATGGCGGTAGCCACTTCATCTGCTGTATCAGTATTAGTCATCGATTGTACAACGACAGGTGCATTACCACCGATCATAATTGAATCTACGCGAACCCCAACACTTCTGCGCCGGGGCAAAGAAATATTATTTTGAGACATTATTCTATAAAGCCTGAAAAAGAACTAAAATTTGACAAACAAAACGAGAAATTTATTCAAGTGAAAAACGAGCTACATCATCGTTTCTCCGGGTATAGGGAGCTAGATCGACCAGCTTGCCATTATAGGTAAGATTAACGCCCGTAGCATTACCAATCACTAAATACAAAGGTGGTATCCCTTTTATCACTTGCTCCGTACCTTTGGCATTCGTTTTGACAAAAATCACTTTTCTATTGCTGTCCTTTATCTCCACCCATGACTCCTTGGAAAAAATGAAATGCAGTATTTTTTCATTACTCTCAATCACCTCGGTTACAGCAGGCTCGGCCACCGCCGACATGACCGGAGCAAGCACGATTCCTGATGGACTCTTCTCTGATGGCCCCATGCCGCTCATGCTGCGCGAAAGAATTGAAGGTGTCTGTGGCAGCAATAATTCCATTGTGACCTGACCATTTTCTGCTTGCGAATCAAACGAAGCATTTGCATCAATATCATGCTCCATAACCGACTCTTGCCCCCAATCTCCGCTCTGATACACACCGTAACCCAACAAAGTCAGCATTAAAACTATAGCCGATAGCAATACTCCGCGCGCGCCACCCGCTCGTTTCGACGAAACCAGTGGAGTCGTTTTTACCTGCCTTGCGGGACCTTGATGAGCCAGCAGGGGCGCGGATTGAGTCAATAAACGAAGCAATGAATTAGTGTCAAGCTGTAGCAAGCTACCATAATTACGAACAAAGCCTCGTAAGAATGTACCGGAAGGAAGCTTACTGTAATCCTCTTCCTCAAGGGCATTTATTTGCTGTATTGACAATCGCAATCGCCTCGCCACCTCACCTACACTCAAGCCGCGCCTCAGTCTTTCAGCACGTAGTCGCTGTCCGTACCCAATTACTGCATTAAACTCTTCTCCTGCACTTGCCCCATGACCAGCAAGCTTCTTGCTGGACGCCTCAATACTAGCCTCACGTCCATCAATCTGAACAAGTGTGCTTTCACGAACGCCGCCATCAGAAGAGATCGCCCCTTCTAGATGGGTATCAAACGCTTCTAGTCCATTTTTGGAACCATCATTCATGATTTAATCTCCCTTCACGCAACGCCATCGCCTCACTGGAATCAGGAAAACGCCTTTGTAACTGAGAAGCATAGCTGGTCTCAGCCTGATAATCTCCGATTGCATGTTCAATTTGAATGGCCAGCCATAAACTTTCCGGCGTAAGTGGATAAGTCTGCATATAGGAAGTAATGCTTGATTTAGCTGTTTTGAGATTACCACGCTTGAAATCGATCTCAATTAACCCAAGTACTGCCAGTGGATAGTTGGGGCGAATGACCAAGGCTTTCTGGAAGAATACTTTAGCGCGTTCGAATTCATTACGTTTAAGCACACAAATTCCTGCATTCGAGTATGTTTTTTCAGGCATTTCGTAAAGGGGATCTCTGATTGCACTCATAAAATGGTCCACTGCCAGATCCATCTGTTCAGGCTGGCGCTGACAAAGAAACCAGCCAAAGTTATTATGGCTGTCAGAGTCGTTAGGTGCAATTTTGAGCGCATGCTCAAAATTCCATCGCGCACGCCCATCTTCGCGCAAATCCATATATACTAATCCGAGTACATTATAGGCCGGCGCATAATTTGGGTTTGTCCGTAATGCGATTTCAGCTTCTTCCATTGCCACTCTGTACCGACCGCGACTGTAATATTGTCCAGCTAGTTCCGTATGAATTTTCGCACTTTGTTGCGCTCGCTTTCTTGCCTCTTCCGAAGCCTGTGCTGTCTCTTTAACGGGTGATTGCGTGCACCCCGTGATCAGCACCACAAACACTCCCACCAAACCAGCCAGCACCTTTCTCACCCTGTTACTCTTGCCATGCCACGATTTGTTCGCCGGGTTTTATCCAGCACCTGCCCAGCCAATTGACCACAAGCTGCATCGATATCATCACCTCGTGTTTTACGCACCGTGGTCATGATATCTGCTTGCATCAACACATCACGAAAAACTCGAATCGCTTCTGATGATGAACGCTTATAACCCGATCCAGAAAAGGAATTAAACGGGATCAGATTCAGCTTACAGGGAATTTTTTTTACCAGTCGCACCAACTCATGCGCATGCTCCACGCTGTCATTTACGCCGTTAAGCATGACGTATTCGAATGTAATAAAGTCTCTAGGCGCAGCTTGAAGATAACGCTCACATGCAGCCAACAACATCTTGATTGGATACTTCTTATTAATCGGCACCAATTGATCACGCAATGTATCATTGGGTGCATGCAAAGAAACTGCCAAAGCCACGGGGCAGCGCTCGCGCAACCGATCCATTGCGGGCACCAGACCGGAAGTACTGACCGTTACTCTCCGCCTGGATAATCCATAAGCACTATCATCGAGCATCAAATCCAATGCCGTAACGACATTTTCAAAATTGGCCAATGGTTCACCCATACCCATTAGTACAACATTGCTAATCGCCCGAGCAGCGTTTTTTTTCTGATCGTGTATCCTTCCATTGACAACACTTTCTGGCGTAAAACAAGCTTCATGATCACTTTCAGTTTTGAGCATCTTATTTGCCCACCACAACTGACCAATGATCTCCGCAACCGTTAGATTACGATTAAAACCTTGCTTGCCAGTCGAACAGAAACTACATGCCAGCGCGCACCCCACCTGACTGGAAATACAGAGCGTGCCACGATTAACCTCAGGAATGAAAACCATTTCTACAGCATTGCCGACACCCGTCGATAATAACCATTTCCGGGTGCCATCTGCAGCGATGTGATCATTGATAACTTCGGGTGATTGAATGATGGCAAGCGCAGCAAGCTTCTCCCGAAATGCTTTTGCCAGATCACTCATCTCCGCAAAATCTGACATGCCTAATTGATGTATCCAGCGCAACAATTGTTTTGCACGATAGGGTTTTTCTCCAATATCCATGCAGAAACGCGCAAGACCCGCCGAATCAAGATCAAGTAAATTAATCGCCACATTCATACCAAGTTACCCTGGTTATAGACTATTTTTAACGTGAATAAATATCTAAAGCAGGAAAAAAGCAGGCGATTTCCACTGCCGCAGTCTCAGGCGCATCAGAACCATGCACCGCATTCGCATCGATATTTTCCGCGAAATCAGCACGGATAGTTCCTTTTTCAGCTTTCTGTGGATCTGTTGCTCCCATCAATTCACGGTTCTTTCTGATAGCGTCTTCTCCTTCAAGCACCTGAATCATGACAGGTCCAGAAGTCATAAATTCCACCAGATCATTGAAAAAAGGGCGCCCTCGATGAACCCCATAGAAGGTCTCAGCCTCAATTCGGGATAGCTGCATCATACGCGCAGCGATAATTCTTAACCCGGCCTCCTCAAATCTCGAATAAATCTGGCCAATGACATTTTTTGCAACTGCATCCGGTTTAATAATAGACAACGTTCTTTCAACAGCCATTAAATACTCCACGAAATTAACAGATCAAAATAAAGGGGTATTCTAACAAAAAATATACATACAGATTCTGAAAAAGAGCGCTTAAGACAAGATGTTATGAATGGCCAAATAATCATGCGCATCCCATTTAATTAACTCATCTCACTTCAGTATTGACAGCCTGAGGACTAGACAAGGATAATGTCATGACTTTCAAAAGAAAGCACTCCTGGTCGCTCAGCATGAACCGCCCTAGACCTTGCATTTTCCTTAACTTACTATCTGAATATCAGACACATTCATGGTATTTTCCGCGTCATTGCCACCTCCGTTTAAATATCAATAATAAGGTCTCTAAACTAGAAAAAATCCCCCTGATCCCACAAGATTCAAACATGTTTTTTCAACTTTTCACATGCAACCTTGTCACAGAGCCTGGTTTATGAATATTCAGGAACTCATTCAGCAACGCGGCAAAGAGAATTTCGCTTTACACGATCATTATCTCAATAGCCAGATGGTGAAAGTGCTCAAAACAATAGGCTTTGATCGCCATTATGTAAAAGCTGAGGGGGCCTACCTTTTTGACGATCGAGGCAATCGCTACCTTGATTTGCTGAGTGGCTTCGGTGTCTTTGCGCTCGGACGCAATCACCCGAAAATTGTCCAGGTGCTTAAAGATGTTCTCAGTGCAGATCTCCCTAATCTCGTACAATTGGATGTATCGTTGTTGTCCGGGTTACTCGCCGAAAAGCTGGTGGCCATCAGTCCAGAAGGTTTGGAGCGCGTTTTCTTTGCCAACTCTGGAACTGAAACGATCGAAGCTGCAATTAAATTTAGCCGTTATGCAACAGGCAAATCCAAAATTATTTACTGTCAGGGAGGTTATCACGGTCTCAGCCTCGGTTCACTTTCGGCTACCGGAGATTCTCACTACAAGCAAGGATTTGGTCCACTTTTACCAGATTTTATTGAGATTCCATTCGGAGATCTGGCCGCTTTAGAAGAAGCGCTCTCCCAAAAAGATGTCGCCGCCTTTATTACCGAGCCGATACAAGGGCATGGTGTCTGGATACCGGATGATCGTTATTTACCAGAAGCTGCTGAGCTGACTCGTCGTTATGGTGCATTATTTATAGCGGATGAAGTACAAACAGGATTGGGACGCACTGGCAAATGGTGGGCCGTAGAACACTGGTCGGTTGTTCCAGATATTCTCTGCATGGCAAAAGCACTGTCAGGAGGATTCGTTCCCATCGGTGCACTGATCTGCAAGGAATGGATCTTTGATCGTGTTTTCAATCGTATGGACCGGGCTGTTGTTCATGGCAGTACCTTCGGCAAAAATAATCTTGCCATGGCAGCCGGATTAGCCACCCTCGAGGTACTGGAATCAGAAAATCTGATCGAAAAATCTGCTCAATCTGGGCAAGCAATCATCGAAGCACTGCGGCCCCTTGTCGGAGAATATGAATGCCTGAAGGAAATCCGGGGAAAAGGCATGATGATTGCCTTAGAATTTACTGAACCGAAAAGTCTATCTCTGAGAATGTCCTGGAAAATGCTGGAAGCGGCTAACAAGGGATTGTTCTCGCAAATGATTACTGTCCCCTTGTTTTCCCGGCATCGTATTCTGTCCCAGGTAGCGGGCCGCGGCATGAATATCGTCAAGTTTATTCCGCCACTCATTCTTACCGAATCCGATATAAAGTGGATCGTAGACGCAGTTAAAAACGTTGTCAGTGACGCACATCGCGGTCCGGCTGCAGTTTGGGATTTGGGCAGAACACTTGCAATCAAGGCTTTGCGAATAAAAGCCGGCACCTAACGATTTTATAAAAAAGCATGAGATCGCATATGATATATGTGATTTCATCACTATGCGCTGAATTCCGCATGTTTCCACAAGCACTTTCCTTTACTTTCTTTATCAATATGCTCAAGTTGCCGCACGTGTAACTCAAGCTCTTGCTCACTAGCAGACAGTACAGTCAAATGCAGATTTTCCACACTGACTGCTGTATCGATTGACAATGGCGCGATATCCAATTCCATCAATAAACTTTCTTGCCCTCTGGTCATAGCCAAATAGACTTCGGCCAAAAGCTCCGCATCCAGTAATGCGCCATGTAAGGTGCGCCTCGAATGATCAATCTGATAGCGCTCGCACAACGCATCCAGGTTATTCCGTTTACCAGGATGCATCTCTTTGGCGAGAACAAGGGTATCAGTAATCTCGGTGCAGTAATTTTTCAGAGGTTGCAACCTGATCAACCCTAACTCATGATCGAGAAATCCTACATCAAACGGTGCATTATGAATAAGAAGCTCCGCATCCCCGATGAATTCCAGAAAGGCTTTACAAATATCACGAAATTTATGTTTGTCTTGCAAAAACGCTCTAGTCAGACCATGGATTTGGAGCGCGCTCGCATCGCTTTCCCGTTCGGGATTCAGGTAGTAATGAAAATGACGGCCTGTCAATTGCCGGTTGCACATTTCAATCGCCGCTATTTCAACAATGCGGTGACCCAATTTAGGATCTAAGCCGGTTGTCTCAGTATCCAGAAAAATTTGCCGCATCAATCGCCTACCTTACCACCTAAGTTACTCTTTCTTGGGATCACCGATTCAACTCCCCGATTAGCCAGCTCGTCTGCTCGCTCATTACCGTCATGGCCAGCATGCCCCCGCACCCAGAACCACTCAATTTGATATTGCTGCGCCAATTGATCAAGCTCTCTCCATAATTCTTCATTCTTCACTGGCTTCCTGTCAGCCGTGCGCCATCCTTTTCTTTTCCAGCCGTGTATCCACTCACTGATTCCTTTCTGGACATACTGGGAATCAGTATGAAGCTGTATTTTGCAAGATTCCCCTAAAACAGGCAGCGATGCTAATGCCTGCAATGCACGAATTGCCGCGAGCAATTCCATCCGATTATTGGTAGTCCTTTCTTCACCACCAAATAATTCCTGCGCCCCTCCCTGGTATTTTAGCAAAACCCCCCAGCCACCAATACCAGGATTGCCCTTGCAGGCACCATCGGTAAAAATCTCCACCACGCATGTAGCGTCTTGCATGTTCATCTCTGATTTGTATTTTTACTTGATGATTAATAATCGAGCGTGATTATACTCACTCCACAGTATCTCTGAATTTCTGCGTCACCGGAGCAATCTTTCTTTTGCTAGCCAAGCTATTTTCCCAGCAAGGCTTAATGATACGCATACCATGGATTTGCTTGATCGCCTGTAAGAAATAAACACCCCCCGAAATCGGCCACCAACGATCCCCCGCAGCCTCCATAAAATGAAAACGCTTTATCCATCTTTCTTTACTAAAGGGAGGAACATAGCAGCCGAGTCGCCCCCCGACAATCTCGAAATCAAGCAGTTTCAACCAATCCTTGAGCCGAGATAACGCGATAAATCGACCCCACCACGGAAATTCATTTTTCGCTGCCTTCAAATACTGGTGCGCCCCCCAAAGGCTGAACGGATTAAAACCACTGATTACGACATGGCCCTCTGGCATCAAAACACGGTGCACTTCGCGAAGAATCTGATGTGGATTAGAATTGAACTCCAATACATGCGGCAACAAAACCAGATCCATACTGCCACTGTCGATTGGCAGAAAATCAGGTAACGCATGGAAGGATGCACCATGGCTGATGCCCAGGCGAAACTGAAAAGGGATACGATTAGCGCGCAAAAAATTAAACTGAGAAAATCCGATTTGCAAAGCGTGATAGCCAAAAATATTGATAACCGCTTGATCAAAATAGCTCTGCTCCTCTGCCAACAAATATTGGCCCAGTGAGGTTGCAAACCATTGCTGCATGTCCTGCGCTTGCGTGGAGAGAGTCATGATATTGTTAGCGCTCAATCTCATCATAAATATATACTGTAACTAAACCGAGAGAAACACCATGCTCAATATTTACCCTGTTCGCGCCTTTAAAGACAACTATATCTGGATAATTCATGATCAGCATTACGCTGCCATTGTCGATCCGGGAAGCGCAACGCCCGTGCTAACCTATCTCCAGCAACAGAAATTGCAACCCATCGCCATCCTCAGCACGCACCATCATCACGATCATACCGCAGGCAATGTTACCTTATTGCAGGCATTTACCATGCCAGTGTATGGTCCCGCAAATGAAAATATTCCCGGGCTGACACACGGTCTCAGAGAGGGGGATACTCTCCACCTAACTGAGCTATCACTTGATCTTGCCGTACTGGATATACCCGGCCATACGGCAGGCCATATTGCGTATTATGGCGGAAAATCGTTATTTTGTGGCGACACCCTGTTTGCCTGTGGTTGTGGACGCATTTTTGAAGGCACCGCACAACAGATGTATGCTTCATTACAGAAACTAGCCAATCTGCCTAATGAAACTCTTGTCTACTGCACTCATGAATACACGCTGTCCAATGTCCGCTTTGCAAAGGTGGTCGATGCTGATAACCCAGTCTTAGCACAACGCGCAAACGAAATAGAAGCACAAAGAAAGCATAATACCCCCACGCTTCCCTCAACGTTAGCCATCGAAAAAGAGACGAATCCTTTTTTGCGATGTACTCAGCCAGCCATCATTCACGCTGCTAACCAGCATTCTGGCAAAATACTGCCAGACTCCATCAGTGTTTTTACAGAAATTCGCAAATGGAAAGATACATTTTAATTCTCAGAATTTATATAGTTAAACTGGGCAACCATCTGAACCACAACTCGCAGATTCAGCGTCACTTTGTTTACTTTGAGGAGCAGATTGTACGAGTCCCGTTTCGTCAATCTCTTCCGCCAGCAATGTCCCTATAGATACGCCCAATATAAAATCATTGACATGACCAAATTTGTGCAAACGCAGATGACCAGTTTTATCAATTAAGATAGTCGTGGGTGTACCTTGCATCTGATAGGTCATCATGGTGTGCGGAATGACGTGCTGATCGCTCGGTTTATCGATCCCGATTGGAAAGCGTAATCGATATTCATAGGAAAATACTTCAAGCGCTTCACGACCCATAACTGAATGATGCTCAAAGACCGTATGGAGGCCAATCACGGCAACTTGATCTGGATTAAATTCTTCGAATATCCGTTGCGTTTGAGGAATGCCAACCTGCACACAACCAGGGCATAGCATCTGAAAAGCATGCAACAACACAACCTTACCGCGCAATGAAGTAAGTGTAATAGGGTGAGGAGTATTGAGCCAACCCACTGTCTGGAGCTCTGGCGCCAGAATTTTTTCAACCGCTTGATTAGTTTTCATTAATTAACTACCTCTTGCTTTTGTTTTAGAAGCTGCATATTACGCCAATTCTAAAGCAAAACTTGCTTTGTCGGCTTCTCCTTACCGTATTGTCCATACTATCTAGCTTACCGTCGCATCATCCTTCATTTAGAGATAAGGGCATTAGAAAGCAATAGATACGAATATAAACAACCCGCATACCTATCTCTTTAAATTTTATTAAAAAAGGAAGGGCAAATTATTCTGTGCCAAGAATAAAATACCCTTCTCATTCCAAAGCTTAGAGGTAACTATTATAGCCTTGGCAAACCCTCTCTCCTGTTTATCAACTTGCCAAGCTGCTTTGCTCACTTCCCAGGCTTGCCAGCACGCAATACCGGGTAGTACTGGGTAAACACATGGTCTTCAGCGGCATTTTCTTTATGACAAGTATTGCAAGATTTATCAGCTTGTGGGGCGGCACTCTTGCTTTCATAGCTTTCATAGCCAAAGTATGCCCAATTGTTGGGTCGATCAGCAAAACGCTTCGAATCCTTTACTGTAGCAGCTATGCCAAGGTATTCACCCTGAAAGTAACCCTTGCCACTGGGTGCTTCTTTGGTGCCGACACTAACCAACTCCTTGACGATAATAGTACCATCACGGAATTTACCAGTTTTTTTCCAGTGCGCCCAGCTTGCAGGATCAATGTACACATTGTGAAACTCGGGAAATGCTGGATTATCATCGTTCATGTCTTTGGGTGTCACGGGCGAACCGACGAAAATCCATTCACGATAATTTCTTGGGGTTAGCAACTCTCCTTCTTTGTTGAAATGAGCATACGTTTTTACATGTCCATGATGCTCATCGTGCTCACCGGCAGTAACAGAAGTTGCCTGACCAATCAACAGACTTGATAACAATAATGGCGCAAAACCACTTAACAACGTTCTTTTAAACCGCGACATAATCAATCCCTAAAGTAATTAAATTAGAATGTCCAGAAAATCCAGAAAACAGTTATAAACAAAGATTACTTTTTTATGTTAGACAGAGCTGCACGCCACGTCAAGGCAAGAATTTATCACACTTACCACACCCAATGATAGCTGTGAAAATTTTATTGTATAGCTAAAAAAATCTTACAATTAAAGCTCTTAACCTCAAACACACAAATAAGTGATGCTTAGATAACGTGAGTTGGACGCAAGAAAAGCTGTAAAAGGAATCGGAATTCCTTATGATGAAACGATTTTAGGAAAGAGCTTCATCACTAGAGGAGTCAGGCTCCGCTGGAC
>NZ_FNPQ01000116.1:0-1346 GCF_900107335.1 Nitrosomonas sp. Nm58
CATCAGTTTATAGGCATTGGACTGGTACACTTTTATTCCGCGATCGCAGCGAAATTAGTGCACTTCAGTGGTACATTTTTACACCGCTATTTACACTGCCGATCCTCAGTGAGCATGCGGTAGCCGTCGGCGCCTTGCCGCCGATCTATAAAGATCCTTTTGACCGCCTGCTTGTCGCCCAGGCCATTGTCGAGGGCATAACGCTACTGACGGCCGACGCACGCGTGGCTGAATATCCAGGTCCTGTGCAACTCGTCTAACAAATGGCCGCCAAAAACAAGCGGCTGACCGTACTATCGGAAGCTGAGCAGTACGCTCTATACGGCCTGCCGGACTTCGATGACGCTCAGCGGTTGGAGTACCTGGCGCTATCCGAAACCGAGCTGATGCTTGCGGCCAGCCGCCCCGGATTCCATGCCCAGGTCTATTGCGTTTTGCAGATCGGTTACTTCAAAGCCAAACAGGCATTTTTCCGTTTCGACTGGGGCGATGTCGAAGACGATTGTGCCTTTGTGCTGAGCCGTTATTTCATCGGTGATGCGTTTGAACGGAAGGCGATCACCAACTATGAGCATTACACCCAGCGCGGGCGAATCGCCGAGCTATTCGGCTACCGGCTGTGGATTTCCGGCTTCCTTCCGCAGCTCGCGCATCAGGCCGAACATAGCGTGCGGCGTGACGTCACGCCGGGATTTGTAGCCACCGAGCTGGTCGTGTGGCTCAACGAACACAAGATCATTCGGCCTGGCTACACCACGCTGCAAGAACTCATCAGCGAAACACTGTCCGCCGAACGCCGGCGGCTGGGCGATCTGCTGTCGGAAATACTGGATGACACGGCCAAAGCTACGCTGGCCCAGCTCCTAGTACGTGATGACGCACTATCTCAATTGGCGGACTTAAAGCAGGATACCAAGGATTTCGGCTGGCAGCAGAGGGCCCGCGAACGTGAGAAACGTGCCACGCTGGAGCCTCTGCACAGGATTGCCAAGGTTCTGCTGCCTAAGCTGGGCATTTCGCAGCAGAACCTGCTTTACTATGCGAGTTTGGCGAAGTTCTATACCGTCCACGACTTGCGCAACCTCAAGTCGGAGCAGACCCATCTTTACCTATTGTGCTACGCCTGGCAACGCTACCGGCAGTTTACCGACAATCTGGTCGATGCGATGGCCTACCACATGAAACAGTTGGAAGACGAAAGCAGCGCCATCAGGAAACCCAGCGGGTCGGACGCCTGCTGTTGCTCTATGTCGATGAAAGTGTGCCACGAAGGCGCACAGGGGGTGAAATTCCCTCGTGCAGCTATGCTACACAAGAGATGAGGGTAGGTCCCTCGGGGTCGCCGT
>NZ_FNPQ01000077.1:0-6644 GCF_900107335.1 Nitrosomonas sp. Nm58
CGCTAAAACCAGAGGTTAAATCCCTCTTTTTTATTAACCTAACTGGTACACTTTTCGCGCGCTATGCTGGTACCTTTTTGCTCCGTCATTGACAGGTATAGGCAAAACATTAGCAAGTAATTATTACTATGATTCTGGCAGTTAAAAACCATTAGCTAAGCGCAAAAAGAAATTAAATAAGGCTTAGTTAAACCGCTCCCACTAATTTCCAAAATTTCGCGTCAATACATCCAAATTTAAAATAAGTAATCTCCTTTAATGCGCGTCCAAGTGGATGCACATTAATTCATAGGAGATTACATAATGAAAACAAACCAAGCCGTTAATGACTTATCGTCTGAGAAATTACTACCTCTTGATGAGGTAGAACGACGAACAGGCTTCAAATCGAGTTTTATTTATAAGCAGATAAAAAATAAAGCTTTCCCACCCCCGGTAAAAATTGGTAGTTCTTCTCGCTGGCGTGAATCTGAAATCCAATCATGGATTGGAGCACAAATTAAAAGGCTCGCTGCCGCCAGCGAGCAGACAGAAAAATCGCATCAGAATGCAGGTGGGCTGTAATGCATCAAAACAGAGATTTTAATGATGCGCTGGATGATTTGCTTGTGGAAGTGAAAGCTACTGATGCTGCTGGATTAGCTACTGAACGATTATCAGAAGCTGCTGAGGTTATCAGTATCTTGTTATCGGATTCTGGCGATTTATCAAAGCATCCAGAATTAAATGAATCTGCTGTTATGCGGAAGGCTCCTGATCTTGTCGGGCTTCACGCGCTATGCTCAACGCTTGAGTCGGTTTCTGTCGATAAGCTGGTTATCGAGATAGGTAAGTTAAAAGCCTTTCATCGTATTGCAGTTAGCCTGGAGCGTATCGCCACAAACAAGCAAGTAGATGAGCTTGCAGAATCACGGTTTTCTAACCGTATTGCAGATAGCTTGGAGCGCATCGCAAACAGCCTAAATCGGCTTGGAGCAAATGCAGGGGGTGAGAAATGAATAACTTGTCCTTGACATGCTTCTACCTGCTGCCCTATGCTTGGCATGTCGTTGGCAAAATCCAACGATCTGGTTTGACAGCCAGAGAACGAGGCGGACTACCGCCACAGAGCGGTTTTTTTACGTCCGTAATCTTATGGCAATCCTTTTTATGGGTGGCCGTATGTGGGAGGGTTTATCCCTGCCGGGCCTCGTTCCGGTCTGTCAACCTGCATACGCGCTGCCCACCCGTTCAGACTATTGAGCGGTGGCGGAATCTCAAACCGTAAGTGAAAAGGAACTAAGCCATGAATCCCCAAGATCAAGAACAACAAATCCATAAAAACAACATGAGGAAGAACGCTGCGGAGCGTCTCATCCAAGAGTCAAGACATGTTGAGCTCATGATGTGCAATTTGGTGTTTATGCGAGAGCTTATTGACCTCAATAAAACCGATGATCAAATCCTCCTAAATGGAAGGGAAGTCGATCTATCTAGCGAGCAGCTAATAGGGCTATATGAGCTGATAAAGAATGATTTCCTGGACATATTGCCGGATATATCTGAAAGAATCCTGAACCATATGGAATGTGCTGCGCGGTCAGAGCAAAGCGATTTAACTGATGCCCGTGATTGGATTTATAACGTAATTTGCAAACTCTCGTTTGTTCAAATGCTGGCTGAAATACCGGCATCAGAAACATGCGTATCGTTGAGCTATCAAGCTGCCATAGGATTGTCTGGAATTCTCAGAAATATTGAAGGCGACCTTGAAGCCATTCATGAGACTTTGTATTCCACGGGGAATGATATGGCTTCCGATTTAAGCTCAGATGCTGGCAGCGCCAAACATTAGCCGCCAGCATCTTCATCATACATTTCCTCTATCAACTTACCGCCACGCCGCGCCAACGGGTGGCGGTACCCAATCATTAACGAGGGTCTTCAATTATGCCAGCAATCAATCCAATAGGCTTCAGACTTGTTGATACAGTAAGGGGGCGTTAATGAAGCCGCCTGAAATCAAAAAAATTGCAGTCCATGCAGTAGCCAATGCACAAAGGATTATAGGGCACTGGCTGCCTGGTGGAAAGACACAAGGCCATGAATATTTAGCCCGCAATCCTAGGCGGGCAGATAGCACGCCTGGATCATTTTCTATCAACTCACGTACTGGTGAATGGGCAGACTTCGCCACAGGGGACAAGGGGAAAGATTTGGTTTCCCTGGTGGCGTATCTGACTGATTCCACCCAAAGTAAGGCCGCTGAGGATGTGGCCTTGTTTCTGGGTATCCCCATTGAGCAAACAGCCCCACAAAATCGAAGCAAGAGCACTTTAAAAGATGCGGGCAAGGGCAATGCATCAGATGAGCCTAAAGAATCGCCCAGCGATCAATCTGCTAAGGATTCGGCTAATGATGGGTGGGTGTGTGTCATGCCTATCCCAGAGAGTGCCCCGCTGCCCCCAGAAGCGCACCCAAAGCATGGTAAATATGACCAGCGGTATCCATACCTAAGCATCGATGGCGAACTGAATTATTATCATGACCGCTGGGAAGTTAAAGAAGCAGGCGGAAAAAAACAGTTTGCACCGCTGACATTATGGCAGAAGGGAGAGCGGCTCAAGTGGCAGTTCAAAGCGCCACCGGTTCCCCGCCCGCTTTATGGTTTATCTTCACTGCGGCAATACCCTGATGCATGGGTGTGGATCGTCGAAGGTGAAAAAGCCGCTGAAGCATTGGGTAAGCTGTTGCCCGATCATCCGGTTCTATGCTGGCAAGGTGGCAGCATGGCCGTTGACAAGTCTGATTTTCAGCCATTGCAAGGCCGCCTGGTTCGAATATGGCCGGATTATGACGAAGCCGGAAAAAAAGCAACTGGGGATTTGATCCAGAAATTACAGCAAGCTGGAGCGTTTGAGATTGACGTATTGAACCTTGAACGCTTGGCTTATTATGTACCCGCTTTTGCTGATACGGGTAAGGAGTCTATCCCCAAGATAGATCGAACAAGCACCGCCGCCATGCTCACTGGTGACGATGCCCATGATTTGTTGATGCGTGACCGCTGGACGGCTGAACATTTCCGCCTGTTGCTCACGCTGGGTGTGCCTGATTTGTTCTTGACCAACAACCAGAATACTGCGCAGCAAACAACACAACCAACTTCACAAGATGACACAACCGAAGGCGGTATATCAGAATCACCTGAGAAAGAGTATCAGCCCAATTTTGAAGTGAAGGAATATGGTGTTATCCACGTTCAGCAAGCGAAAGATGGCACTTACACACGCAAGAAAATATGCAGCAAACTGGAAGTACTCGCCCAAAGCCGTGACCCCAACGGAGGGTAGTGGGGTAAGCTCGTTCAATTCTCTGATCCTGATAAGCGAGTGAAGAGAATCATTATTCCTATGCGTGCATTCAATGGCGAGGGCTTGGAAGCAACAGGCCGCCTGCTGGATGAAGGTCTTGTGATCATGCCAAAGGCCAGGGCGCTGGTGTTGCAGTATCTACAGGAGCAATGCCCCAGTGAGCGTGCGCGGGTAACCGATAAGACCGGATGGCACGGGTCAGGGAATGATCTGGTGTATGTGCTGCCTGATCGTTTCATTGGACTGTCCAGTAGCGGTGATGAATGGCTGTTCTCCAATTAAAAGCAGGAAAACCACTTTAAGCAGAAAGGCAGCTTGCAGGAATGGCGGGAGCAGGTAGCGATCCTATGCCGTGGTAATAGCCGTTTGCTGTTCAGCGTCTGTACTGCATTTGCAAGTACGTTGCTGGAAATCCTGGGGCTTGAGGGTGGGGGATTCCACTGGAGAGGAAGTTCATCTTGTGGCAAATCAACGGCCCTACAGGTGGCCGCCAGCGTATGCGGGAGCAGGCAATACGTCGAGCGGTGGCGGTCTACTGATAACAGTCTGGAAGGGGTTGCTCAGAGCCATTCTGATGCCCTGCTGGTGCTGGATGAAATTAAGGAACTGGAAGCCCGTGTTGCAGGTGAATCTGCTTATATGCTCAGTCATGGCTCAGGCAAGAGCCGGTCTAATGCGGATGGTTCGTTGCGTGTTAAGGCTAAGTGGCGAGTGATTTATTTGTCAAGCGGAGAACTAAGCTTGTCTGAGCATGTGGCCACTGCTGGCAAGGACACCCATGCAGGTATGGAGTTGAGGTTGTGTGATTTGCCTGCTGATGCAGGAAAGGAGCTGGGAGCATTTGAGGATTTGCACGGCCGTGCAAATGGTTCTGAATTCTCCAAGGTTTTAGATGATTTAACCAGACGGTACTACGGCACTGCATTTGCTGCCTTTATCGAGCAAGTTCTAAAGAATCGTCATGAACTTGTTGAACAATGGCATGACGCAAGGTCAGAATTTGAAAAGGCCGTATTGAATGAGGCCGCGTCGGGGCAAGCCAGGCGGGTGGCGGCACGGTTTGCTTTGGTGGGCTTTGCGGGGGAGTTGGCAAGTCAATGGCAGATTACCGGATGGGCAGAAGGTGAAGCGATGGCTGCCAGTGTTCGATGCTTTAAAGATTGGCTGTCAGGGTTTGGGGTGGGTAATCGAGAACACCACAAGATGATTTCGCAGGTCAGGCGATTCCTTGAAGCTCATGGTGAGGGTCGTTTCGCTCGTTTTGAGACTGGCGATATTGACAAATCTCACTTGCCGAGAGTGATGAATAAAGCAGGCTATCGTAAAAGTGCGGAGGATGGCGTTGAGTATTTCATCTATCCTGAAACATTTAGATGTGATGTATGCCAGGGACTGAATCACACAGAAGTTGCAAAGCTTCTTATCAGCAAAGGATATATGAGACCGGACGGAAAGCACCATAAGCCCAAGGTGGTGCTGCCATCAGAAGGACAGATGAGGGTTTACCATGTTCTTCCTGCCATTATGGGGGCTGATGATGAGTAAATGGGCGGCAATGATCAAGGATGCTTTGCTTGATGAGGCTGCAACCAGTCACAGTACCACAATCGAACGGCGCAAACAGGACGATGCAGGAAGCCGGGCGAATGAGCAGAACAACCAAGCAGAAGTGTATCCGCCCCATCCTGTTGCAGTTGCGTTGCTGCTGGCATGTTGTCAGAGAATAGAGGCGAGCCGTGATGAATTGGTTACTGAGCTGCTTAAGCTCAAATATCTACCTCCTCCAGAACAGGTGCAGCGCTGGGCACTGGGGTGTTGTGAGAATGGATTGCCTGCTGAGCGAGTAATTCTGTCTGGTGTCCCGTCGTCCGGTAAAGCAATGGACTGCATGAACTGCAAACACCTGGAGATGATTCTTGCATCACGTCACGGCAAGCGCAAACAATACCACTGGAGCTGTGCCAGGCAGCATGCCATCCTCGAAGTAGGCTACCTTGGCGAGCGTGTCTTGCTTGCGCCTGATACCTGTAACGACTACTTATTGTAGATCATAACGAAACAATAAACCTGTCATTGCTTCCCCCTGAATCAGGAACACATCCCCCGTAATAAGGAGGGAACAGGACAATAAGCAGGTGATTTCACTCTTTCAGGCTGTCTCGTTAAAGTCATTACTGCCCCGTCACAAAGCAAATTATGGATATGATAACCGCCATATTTAACCCTAAACAGAACGATTTTCCCGAAAAAGTGGGGAATTCCCCATTCATCTTTTGCTAATTTGGGGCGTAGTGGGGAGGCTTAAAGCTAGTATCCATGCGGTTTTCAAGCCGACTTCCCCATTTTCCCCACACTCCCCACTGTTTTTTTTGCTGGATAGGAAATAGAAGAATGAAATGCGCCCGTGATGATGGCGGCTGCAGATAAAAATGCGGTGAGAAAAATGACCTTCCAGGGTAATAGAAATTATGGTGAGTGGGTAAGAAATGCTTTCCGGATTGTATCTGTTAAGGAACTATTGTTTTCCATGAAGATGATTGATTGTATCCCACCGGGGGCGGGTTAAAAGTCTGGAGTCTTCCGGCTCTAGACCGTTCGCCTAGCTTTGTGTGCAAAACCGCGAATTGAACAGGGGGGGGTTAAAAGTTACTAACTTCTAATAGCATGCTTATGGGGGTACATCTGGGGGTATATCTATTTTGCATACATGGTTATATCTAGCATTCATGCGGGTTTTATATCCTATATGCGGTGGACGCCTTCCCCGCCATTTACCCGCCCACACAAATCCGTGACAATCCGCGAAACGCAATAAACAAGCAGATTTACATTGGCTTCTGCTAAACGTTCCGTATAGCGAATCGACAGATATTGACTGCCATGATCGCTGTGATGGATTAACCCACTGGTTTCCCGCCGCACCCACAATGCCTTCCAATGCATCGAACACCCAGTCTGTATGCAATGACCGGGTGACCCGCCAGCCGACAATAAGTCGTGCAAAAACATCTGTAATAAAAGCTACATAAACAAATCCTGTCCACGTTGCCACAAAAGTGATGTCCGCCACCCACAGCTGATTGGGGCGCGTCGCTACAAATTGCCGGTTAACCTTGTCTGTTGACCGATCAAGCAAGTCATCTGCAATCGTCGTCCAACATTTTCTACCACGCCTGATGCCTTGTATTCCAAGCTTCCTCATCAGCCGTTCGACTGTACAACGGGCAACCCGGATACCTTCACGTATTAATTGCCGCCATACTTTGTTGGCGCCATAAACTTTGAAATTGC
>NZ_FNPQ01000041.1:0-22801 GCF_900107335.1 Nitrosomonas sp. Nm58
TTAATTTCCCTCAGGTTTAGATGCGGATATTATGAATTCTTGAGAGTTTAGGAAGTGAATTTCTTCCCTGAAACGGAGAATTCATGAGGATCTTAAGCATTTTGCAGGACCGACTACTTATACCACCAGTGATCAAGCCGGATCATCAGTTGCCGCACTCAAAAATGGCGGATTTGTGGTGACTTGGTCATCAAACGGTCAGGATGGAGATCGGTATGGTATATACGGAAAGCGCTATGATGCGAATGGTAATGAAGTCGAGTGGATTAATCCCACCGCATTGCCTTCTGCAGATCGATTATTTAATTGGGCGGAAAGTATTTATGCCAATCTTTTTCCTAATCAACCTCCATCGCAAGAGATTGAAGGTTACTACGCGCGTCTATATGAAAGTGGTAATGCTCTTGGTGAGCAAAACGATAACATTTATTTTTATGATGGTCATTCCATTATTCTTGTTGGCACAGTAAACGATTTCCTGCCCGATGCCATAGCAGCAGGGTTCTAAATTATTATTGACATAACCCTGTGGCAGCTCTCTCGTATCGGGTAATTTCCGTGTGACTTGATGCTGAGCAACACATAGCGGGAATAGTTGCCAGATACGGGGTGCATAATCAAGCCATTGGTTTTAGCACCAACTCGGTGCACGCCTTTTTAGAGTCATCATCTGTTCAGATAGGAGCATCATCCGATTCATTAGATGCTGGCAAAGTAGTTTTTTTGCTCATAACGTTCCGCCTTTCGCATAGAGATAATATGGATCTCGCCAACAGTCTCAGTGTATGCAATAACCACTACCTTAATCCCAAGCAAAGCTATCGTGGAAAATCGAAATTCATCATAGGCGAATCGTGTATCTGGCTTGGTCAAGGTATGGGTATACCCAGAAAAAACCAGCTCAGCATCAGTAAAATCCAGCCCGTGCTTCTTTAGATTAGCTCGTCGCTTGGCCTCATTCCACATAACGTTCATGACCCAGATAATATAGATTATTATCTATACTTTCAAGGCGATGGCGTTATTGATATTCCAGCCTGGGGGAGAAGCGATTAAAGTCAGACAAGACCTTTTTGTCATGAAAGTGCTGAGGTCGAGTGCGATAGCGATGATTGCGCCGAATAGAATGCGAAAGTTTTCTCATCGACTTAATCTCTTCGGGTTCAATTCTTCGCTACTTGCGGCGGCGGGAATAGTCGTTTTTAGGTCGCCGCTATTTTATTTGCCGGGTTTGTTGGTTTCGGTCCCCGGCACAGCAGCATGGCTGGTTTCAATAACGTTATGTTTTGCTATCCCAAAGAACCTGCCTATTTTGAGTAAAACCTCTTTGATCAAGTACCACAATTTGGGCAATAGCCAGATGGCCAAGCCAATAAAAATAATGAACAGCACCAGAAATAGCGCCGGGTGATTCAATGCAGTCCATAAGCCCCCTATCACCAGCACATCTTCGCTGATAGAGGCAGACCAGTTCGTTACCGGTTCTGGTGAAGTATTGATCATTAAGCGTGTGCCTGTCTTGGTGGCGTGACTGGTGGCGGCAGTCCCGCCACCTAGAATCCCTGCAGCTATTTCCAGAGCGGGGGAAACATCCCCCACCATACCGGCTGCCAGCATGGCGCCCGCAGGGATACGAACGAATGTGTGCAGGGTATCCCAGGCGCTATCCAAACCTGGCACTTTATCGACAAAAAATTGGATCACATACATCAGCACTGCCGCACCGATCACTAATGGATTCTCCAGAACAATGAGCTCCGCCGGTAAGTGAATGTTGTCAGTGGCGCCTCCGATACCCAGCACCAGCATGACTGCATACAAGTTGATCCCGCTTGCCCACGATGTGCCCATGGTCAGCGCCAGGGTGGCGATTAAGGCTTCGTACCCATTCATATTAATAGCTCTTTAATAATGTGATTGTTTATAGCAGGAAATACGTGAGGTTTTTCAGGGGAACGATAAAAGCAACTGGATTGATGTTAAATTGCAGTATCTATCAGCCGTTGCGCTTCGAGTCCAGCGCCCAATAGACCCACTTGAGGGTTCGTGATGACATGGACCGGAATTTCACTCATCATCCCTGTGTAACGTCCTTTGTTGCGAAAAGCACACATGAAGCTGCCTTTCTTCAGGGAATCGATGATTCTGGGCGCAATTCCCCCGGCAATATAGACACCGCCCCGGCATAATCCCAAGAGCGCCAGATTTCCGGCAAAGGCGCCATAGATTTCAACAAATAATTCCAGCGCCTGCAGAGCAACCGGATGCTTTTGTTCGAATGCCAGCCTAGTGATGATGGCACCGCTGTCTTCTTTCAATTCCATTGCGGCGATCCCAGGAAACCTGGTGGCATCGGCTTGCAAAAAATTGAAAATATTGGTTAACCCCCACCCTGAAAGAACCCGTTCGATCGAGACATGGCCGAATTTTTTTGTCAGATGATTAAGTAATTCCATCTGCAGAGGGGTGGTCGGTGCAAAATCGATATGCCCTCCCTCGGTGGGAAGCGGGATATAGCGATCCCCTTGCCAATGAAGCCAGGCAACGCCCATGCCGGTACCGGCGCCTAGCACGACGCGCATTGCGGGTGAATTCGTTACTCCACATTGCAGTGTTGCCAGATCATCCCGGGACAATATTTCAATACCAAGTGCCACGGCTTCAAAATCATTGATGAGCTTTACCTTGGGAATAGAAAATTCTGTAGTGAGGGCCGTTGCATCCATTAACCAGGGTAGATTGGTCAATTTGGCCTGTTGTGCAACAATCGGCCCGGCTATCGCAAAACAGGCTGATGCTGGATAGCGCTTTGCTTTATCCATGCCTGCGTTAACAAGAAAATCGGCGAGTATTTCATTGAAATCAGCATGAGCTTGGCTGTCATATCGCTGTTCGTAATAGGATTTAGTTTTGTCCCCATCTGATACGGCTATGCGTAATAATGTTTTGGTGCCGCCTATATCACCATAAATCAAATAGTTACTCATAAGCTACTTCCTCTGTTGTCCAGCGCATCGCCGGATCCTGCTGATAAAATGCAGCCAACTGCTGGTAGATCCGCGGGAAAAATTGCTTTATTTCGCACGGTTTGACAAAAAAAGCTTCACTCAATACCGCAAAGAATTCGGCAGGACTTGTGGCGGCATAGGGATCAATAACCCACTCATCCTCTCTCTCGACCTGCTCGCAGAAAACCTCAAAAGCTTCACTAAAGATCGCAGTCCAGGCCCGTGGATCCATATTTCTATGAAGCGGAGGAAAACCATTGGCGGCACCATTTAACATATCCAGCTTATGGGCAAATTCGTGTATGACTACATTATATCCCCGTTTGTTACCGGTATCGGCGACATCTTCCCAGGAAAGGATGACCGGTCCAGCGAGCCAGGATTCGCCGGATGCCACCATCTGCACGGCATGGACGATACCCTGTTCGTCAGTATATTCATGGTCAAGAATGAATTTTCCTGGGTAGACAATGATCTCTAGCCAGTCGTGGTAATAATCCAAGTCCAGCTTCAGAATCAGGATGCAAGCCTGCGCTGCAATCGTCACGCGCATTTCTTCTGTGATGGTTAAACCTTGTGCGCCATTGATATTCTTGTCATGCAAGAAAATAGTTGCCCATTGCCGCAGCTGGGTGATTTCAGACTGGGTCAATCCACGCAGAAAGTGCAATCGCGCCAGCACATCCCGCCAGATGGCTTCAGTTATCGGTTCACGCTGGAGGATAGCGTGTCGCTGCCAATTTTTCAGACTCCATATCATAAGTTTTTAGGATATCTTGAAATGAAGTTTTAATTGAACGAACAGCCAGACTATACCATTGATCTTGCATCGTTCTGTTACTTTCTAACCCAAGATCTGATTCATCCATGCTGCATTTTTTTATACGGAGAGCTTGAAACTGATCCTCGATTCGTTTAAGGTTTAGATTGATTGTCGATCAATAAGCTGGAAGATCGTAAACAAGTCATAGTGAGTGCTATGCGGTGGATTTATTAGCGAAACTTCGTTTTATCGAAACTTCGTTTTCACAGACGCTGAGTCGGACATCAACCCAGCCAGAAAGGACTATGTAACATGTTCAATTTAGGCTCCATGCTCAACTTGGGTTCTACTGATCCCGTCGTTGGTAAAGCTTCTACTTTAGTAGAATGTTCAGCCAGAGAGTTATTCAAATATCTTGGCGAAGATCTGTTTCAAAATTATCCAAAATGGTCACCAGAGGTCAAAGAGCTTGAGCAGATTACGCCTGGCCCGGTGCACCTGGGAACGATAGGGCGGCAAGTGCGCGTCGATCAGGGGCGTCGTACGGAATCCCGCTTTAAAATTTTTGCTTATAAACCGGGTGAGCGCTTAACGCTGGTTGGTGTGTCTGATCCGTTTCGCTGTACCTATGAATTACAGGATGCTAATCCTGAGCAATCAACCAAGCTGACGTTTACTTTTGAGTTGCTTGAACTGTTGGTAGTCATGCGGCCCTTCGAGGCATTAGTGCGCGCTGCCATAAAAGATGGCGCTGAACGAACCGTTCAGAATATCAAACGCCTGGTTGAGACTGAGAAATCCATGGGAACTTCTGCTAACTGATGCGGTATAGAAATTCAAGTATCCAACGATGGTTAATAAATAATGAATACCTACGATTGGCCGGTTTTGCCAGTCAATGGAAGTAAAAGGAGGCGTGATGGCGCAAGATACTTTATCCAACATTCAGGTACCGCGAGTCGATGATCGCCCGGTATGGGATGTGATCTTTGCGATTTATGGTTATCCAGCATTGCTCTTGGCGCACCGGTTGAAGGTCTTTTCCTTGCTGGCGGAGGGGGCGCGTACGCTGCCGGAAATTTGCGATGCACTGAACATTAAGCCGCGTCCAGTCGAGGCAATATTGACGGCGGCGACTGCCTTGGGCTTCCTGTCTTTGCAAACGGGGCGCTACGCCCTGACGCCGGTTACCGAAGAATATCTGCTCGAAAGCAGTCCAAGCTACTTCGGATTTTTCTGGGATCTGATGATCGACAATTATCAGGTGAGTACCTTTGCCGGTCTGGAAAAGGCTATTCTCACCGATGCGCCTCAGGCTTATGGAGGAGGTGATATTTTTAAATCTCATGAAGAGCAAATCGAATTGCTCCACCGCTTCACTTGTGGCATGCATAGCATGAGTATGGCCTCAGCTCTCTTCTGGCCGGGCGTCATGGATTTTTCCCGGCACCGCGTGATGCTCGATATTGGAGGGGGATCTGGTGCACATTCGATTGGCGCCACATTGCGAATACCCCATTTACAAGCGCTCATTCTGGATTTTCTGCAGGTATGTGAAGTCGCTCAAGGATATATTGCCGAGTACGGATTACAAGATCGCATTAAGACATGCGAAGGGAACATCTGGCAGGATCGGTGGCCTGCAGCGGATCTTCACTTTTTCTCAAACATGTATCATGATTTTATGCCAGAAAAATGTCATTTTTTGACAGCGAAAAGCTTCAACAGTCTTGAATCCGGAGGGCGGATCGTTATCCATGAGATGCTCTATAACGATGGCAAAACCGGCCCCTTTGCCTCCGCAGCATTCAGCATGATGATGATGGGCTGGACGGAAGGCAAACAATATTCCGGCCAGGAATTGTCTGCGATGTTGAAGGAAATCGGATTTGAGGAAATTCAGATCCATAAAGCCTTTGGCTATTACAGCATTGTAACCGGTCTCAAGCCTTAGACGCTGCCTTGGGATTCTGAAAAAAGTACTGACAAAAAGCCATTTTTCGGAAGCAGCCTCTTATCTCTTCGATCGGCGGACAAGCGATAAAGCGCAGTAATTGGCTTTTCCGTCGTTTCCCCGGAGTCGGTTGGATCAGTTGACGGCCGGCCGATTCATCATCACAGCCTATTCGTTACAATAGTTATTAGAGAGACAACTCAAAAACACAATAGAAAGGAGTTCATGATGAGTGCAAAGAAGATCTTGATGCTGGCCGGTGATTATGTGGAAGATTACGAGGTGATGGTGCCTTTCCAAGTGCTCTTGATGGTGGGGCATACCGTCCACGTGGTTTGTCCCAACAAGAAGGCAGGCGAGACAGTGCGTACGGCAGTACACGATTTCGAGGGAGACCAGACGTACAGCGAAAAACCAGGCCATCATTTTACGCTGAACGCGACTTTTTCCAAGGTCAAGGCCGTAGACTACGATGCCCTGGTTATTCCTGGTGGGCGGGTGCCGGAATACCTGCGCCTTAACGAAAAAGTCATCAAGATGGTGCGGCACTTTTCGCTGGCAGATAAGCCCATCGCCTCTATCTGTCACGGTGCGCAGCTACTGGTGGCAGCTGGAGTCATCGAGGGTAAGACGTGTTCTGCTTATCCGGCGGTGGGGCCGGATGTCACGCGCGGCGGCGGCCAGTATGTGGATATTCCAATGGACCAGGCTCACGTCGATGGCAAGTTGGTCACTGCTCCAGGTTGGCCTGCGCATCCTGATTGGCTCGCCAAATTCCTGCAAGTATTGGGAACGAAAATTAAACCCTAGAGACAGGGACGCATTTCGTGGGGGCGTATCAGTTTGGCGCTGATGGTGTGGAAGCAAGCATTAAGGCGCAGCTTCCCGGTCATAAAGCAGCTTTGGGTGCAGGGAGGGAGATTGCCGGCTGGAATGAGAGTCCCCGAAAGGTGCCTACGTGATATTGCATCATCTCCTCTGCAAAAAACGCTGTATTCTGTTTGCAATAGGTGTCTTGTTTACTGTATTGCTGGTTTTTCAATCATCAATGGTTACGGGTGAAGCTACCCCGCCGCTTGCCAAAGAAAATATACTTGAAGTTTTTATACGGGATGGTTGCCCGCATTGTGCGAAGGCTAAAGTATTTCTTATAGAATTAAGAGGCGAGCGACCCTGGTTACAGATTATCTATCGTTCTGTAGATCATGATGAGAATGCTCGTGATGATCTGGTGCAGCATTCTCAAAGAGCGGGTGTTTGGCCTCCTGGGGTACCTTCCTTTCTCTTCAGAGATCAGTTGCTTGTTGGTTTCGATAATGCGGATCACATGGGCTCGGTATTGGCATCTTTGGTAGATCAGGCGGTGGAGCACAAAGAAACGAAACCGGATCATATTGAAACCACGCTATTTGGCACGCTCAGCGTCTCAAATCTAGGTCTGCCGTTATTTACCTTGGCAATAGGCTTGCTCGATGGTTTTAATCCCTGTGCGATGTGGGTGCTGTTATTCCTGTTATCCATGCTGATTCATCTGAAAGATCGCAAAAAAATGGCGCTTATTGCAGGCACTTTCGTTATCGTTAGCGGTGCAGTTTATTATGCATTCATGACAGCCTGGCTCAATATTTTTTTATTGGTCGGTCTTTCGACCGCAATAAGATGGACGCTGGGCGGCATGGCGTTAGCGATTGGCGGATTAAACGTGAAGGATTTTATCGCATGGAAACAGGGTTTTTCATTATCCATACCCGATTCCGCCAAACCCGGCGTATATGCCCGGATGAGAGCGATTCTGGCTGAAGAAAGAACATTACCTGCTCTGACCGCTGTTACCATACTGGCTGTTATGGTTAATTTTATCGAATTGCTTTGTACAGCGGGTTTCCCGGCTATCTATACGGCGATACTCACGCAGCAGGATTTAAATCCAATCACCTATCAGGCGTACTTGGGTCTTTATATTCTCGGCTATCTGGCTGATGACGCACTCATGGTCGGAATGGCTGTGATGGCATTGAGCAGTCATAAACTTACAGAACGGGCGGGTCGTTTACTCAAATTGATTAGCGGGTTAGTCATGCTGGGATTGGGAGGTGTGCTGATTTTTCATCCGGAGTGGTTGGTGTAGTCATGTAGGCAAATGAATCAAAAACTCAAAAGAAGCTTCGAGAGCTTGTTTTTTCGAATTCAAATTTACCTGATGCTCGCTCCGTCGTTTATCTCTGTGATATGTTTCAGGAGCTGCGCACCTATGCCTGGTACGGCACCCACCTCGCTTACTTATCCAGATCTTCCCTGGGAATAGGAGGTAAGACGAAATGCAACCATGGCTCGAACAACGCCTGCAACTGCATATCGAAATGCTTGCTAGGGGGCAAGGATGCTTGGTCCATAGTGCTGCGCAACAGGGGGGGGCTGAAAATGCTGTATGCCGTCACACCGGCTATTGCTGGTAGTTGACAGCAGCTTGGCAGCCAGGTCCGTGCCCAAAGCTACGAATACGGAGGGAAGAGGGAGGAATATCCATATGGTGAAACTTAATATCGCAATCATCGGCTTTGGGCGGGTAGGGGGCGCTTGTGCCCTGGCGCTGCGCCATGCGGACGAGCTTGCATTGGCTGGCGTGGTACGATGCCCGAGCTCGCCGATGAAACTGCGCGATCCGCTTGGCGGGGTCCCGGTAGTTACACATGTTCGTGATCTGAAGCGTGTCGACATGGCGCTGATCTGCGTGCCCGCAGGTGCTGTCCTCGGTGTTGCGCGAGAATTGCTGCAGGCGCAAATCCCGATCGTCGAATGCGCGGTGCTCGAAGGGCATACGCTTGAGAGGCATTACAGTGCGATTGGCGATGCGGCGCGTCACCACAGTGTGCCTGCCATTGTTGGAGCAGGATGGAATCCCGGCATCCTGCCGCTTTTCGAGGGCGCGTTCACGACACTGGTTCCTGATGGCTACACCAAGCGTACTAACCGGCCGGGCGCGGGCCTTCATCATACCGAAGCGGCGGAAAGCATCCAAGGCGTGAAGGGAGCGCTGGCCACCGAAACGCGCGATACGCAGGGACAGCTGGCCCGCTATGTCTACGTTGAACTTGAAAAGAGTATAAAGGGCTCGGCGGGAACCTCACTCGAAGCGGTCAAAGCGGCACTGGCTGCCGATCCGCTCTTCGTAGGCGAACAGACTTGCGTGTTCGAAGTCGACAGCATTGCTGCCCTTGAGGAGGAGGAGCGAGGCATCCTGCTCGAACGTGTCGGCACGGAGCGCACAGGCGCGCACGCCGCATTGCTGCTCGAGGGACGGTTTGACGTGCCGACATTCACTGCGCGGGTCATGGTCGATGCCGCAAAGTGTATTCCGAGCCTTAAGCCAGGTGCGCATCGCTATTCCCTGTGGGGGTAACGCATGCTCGAAATTGATGGCAGCTATGGCGAAGGCGGCGGCCAGCTACTGCGGCTCGCCGTGGCGCTGTCTGCCATTACCGGCATCGGGGTGGGCATCACCCATATCCGCGCGCGACGCGATAAACCTGGTCTCGCGCCGCAGCACCTCGCTGGTGTGCAGGCGGTGGGTCAGCTCTGCAACGCCAAGATCGAAGGGCTCAACCTGCGCTCACAAGAAATCGCTTTCGAACCGGCCACGTTGCGCGGTGGCGAGTACCGCTTCGATGTCGGCACTGCGGGTAGCATCACACTGGTGCTGCAGGCGCTGCTGCCAGTCATGCTGACGGCACCGACGCCTTGCAAAGTGCAAATTACGGGCGGCACCGACATCCGGCGGGCGCCTGCTGCGGATTATCTGCGCGAAGTGCTCATCCGGCTCATCAAGCGGCTCGGTGCGCGGGTGACCATGCGGGTGCTGCGGCGCGGCTACTACCCACGGGGTGGCGGCGAGTTGGAGGTTACAGTGAGGCCAGCAACACTCGCATCCGCGGTATTTGACGCATGCGGGCACAGCCAGGCGATCCGCGGGGTGGCCCATGTAGCCAATCTTCCTGAGCACATTGCACTGCGGATGAAGCAGTCGGCACTCGACCGGCTTGGTGTATATGCCACTCAAGCGATTATCGGGACACAGGTCCTTGGTCACGAAGCAGCTTTTGGTCCCGGTGGGGCGATCGTGTGCTGGGCTGAGAGCGAACATACCGTGCTGGGCGCGGCACGCGTCGCGGAGCGGGGGGTCCCCGCGGAGGTGCTTGGCGAGGCGGTGGGGGAGGAGCTTGCCGCAGGCCTTGCAGCGGGCGCCGCGCTCGATGTGCACGCGGCTGACCAGATGCTTGTTTATCTTGCGCTTGCGGGAGGTGGATTATTCAGTACCCGTAGCGTCTCGCTGCATGCGCGCACGGCGATGTGGCTGATCGAACAGTTTCTGCCGGTGGCATTCGATATATCGGAACTGGCAGGGCTTGCATACGTTACCGTGATACCATGTGAGAAACGGTCATGATACCGATTCACGAGCTGCTCGCGCGCATCCGCTGGGACCCCGAGTTCGGCAAGGGTGGATTTGAGCTCGCCTACGAGGATAAGATCGAGCACCAGCTCAAACGCGTGCCGCTCGAACGGATAGACATCGAGCCAGGGCAGCACTTCGCTTTCGAGGCGGAGGAGGACGATGGCACACGCCACACCGTGCCGTTTCATCGGGTGCGGAAAGTATGGCGGGATGGGGTGCTCATCTGGGAACGGCATCCAGGGATAGGAGGGAAAGCAAAATGAAACCATTACTCGAACAACGCCTGCAGGTGCATGTTGAGAAACTCGCCAGTGAAATTGGCGAGCGCAACGTGTGGCTGCCGAAGGCGCTCTATGCCGCTGCTGATTATATCCGTGATGCCTGGGGCCAGCTTGGCTACGAAATCCACGCCCAGGGCTATGATGCGGGCGGCGTATGGAGCGAGAACCTTGAGATCGAGATTCATGGTGATGTACGGACAAATGAGATCGTGCTCGTCGGCGCGCACTACGACAGCGTGACGGGCAGTCCGGGCGCAGACGACAACGCTTCGGGCGTCGCGGCTTTGCTCGAGATCGCACGGCTTCTCGCCGATATCAAACCCGAGCGCACGCTGCGGTTGGTCGCATTCGTGAATGAGGAGCCCCCATTTTTTTATTTCGGTGAAATGGGAAGCAAAGTCTATGCACGCGCTGCGCATGAACGGAAGGATGACATCCGCCTGATGCTTTCGCTCGAAATGCTCGGCTGCTACAGCGATGAGAAAGGCAGCCAGAATTATCCTCCCTTTATGCACTGGTTCTATCCCGATCAGGGTAACTTTATCGGTTTCGTTTCCAACCTCAAATCGCGCCGCGCGCTCAAGGAATTTGCGAGCGCATTTGCTGCCAGCTCGGATTTCCCGTTCGAGACGCTCGCCAGCCCTGTCATCGTCCCTGGCGTTTCCTGGAGCGACCAGCTCTCATTCTGGCGGGAAGGCTATCAGGCAATAATGGTCACTGACACGGCATTTTATCGCTACCCGCACTATCATCGGGCTACCGACACCCCCGAAGAGCTCAACTATGCCGAGATGGCGCGCGTGGTCGAGGGGCTGGCTGGCGCGCTTGCAGTGCTGGTGAAAGCAAAGTGATGGCAATACAGCGATAGTGTCATTGCGGGCACTTTTCAGGTTAAGTGACTGCCATCTTGACGTAACATATCGCATTATTTCGAAAGACCATGTGAACAATCATTAAACATGCGTGAAACGCCCCGCTTTTGCTGCCGAATCGCATGCTGGCTGAGACATCATCAACCAAGATACCGACCCTTGGCACTCAAAAAATCCGAACTCTATTCCTCCCTCTGGAAAGCGGGATTCTCCGTTGCTTATACTGTTTTCCAAATATTAAAGTAGATGATAAACTGGATTTGTAATTGATCCATTTCAATAGGAGTAGAGGGAAAAGCATTCATTCTGACTATTAGGTCATATTAAGAAAACCTTTTATGAAGGAGAAGACTAATGGCTATTGATGAGAATCTGGTACAGGCAGTCTGGGAAAAAGGACGAGGGATGCTGGAGCAAGACATATCCGAGTGGCGCAAGGACCAATGTGGCGCGTGGATAAACCGGCAACAATATAATAATGCGAAGTCAGAATATGGTTGGAAGATCGTAAATGTTAAACCAGGCAGTCCAGATTCCCTGGAAAACCTGCAGCCATTTCACTGGAATAATGATTTCGATATTGCAAACGATAAGCCACACTGCAGGGTCACGGCGGACCGAACTGGATTGTTGCCCACTCAAGACATCGATATGCCGCACAATACCAGCGCTTGATCTACCAGTATATGGCTGGTTTTATTGATACGGAAGCTTGCAGGGTGCTAAATCGAAAAAGAAATAATTTCTCCTACCCACCCTGCTAACATAAGTTGGCAGCAAAAGGAGATTAATCAAATATTCGTCTAAAATTATAAAAAGAGACAGCTGCTGCGCAAAGCAGAAGTAAAGGCCAGAACTGAACGATGCCTTCGTACCATCGCGGACCTACGGTGATCGGAATTACTAATCTAAAATCCAGCTGATTCTCATCTACGCCCGAAAGATGAAGCACGTATTCTCCCGGCTCATCCACGTGAATCTCATGAGAAATACTGCCTGAATGATAATTTTTTGCGGGAATTGAAAAAAGCGCTTTTCCCAATTCGCCATCAACCTCCCTGAACAGGCTGAGTGCCACCGATCGCTCACGTGCGGAAACAGGATACAGTAAGTCAATGGTGATACTGAGTATGCCTGGGCTGGGTACTTTTCCACACAAAATGGGAACAGACATTGCACTTAAGGCATCCTGCGGTATTTCATAGTTTTTAGGAATAAAATAGGCAGAATAGCCAATTAACAATGTATCAGACTCAATGGTACAAGTACCACCACGAAACCCTTTGGGGTATGTTTCCGACATGTCGCCTTGAGAACTTACGTGGAACTGCATTCCGATCAGAATAATGCCCATTAGCGTACTGATAGCAATCATAAGACGTCGGGTAAGTATCGATAAATTTTGCCAGATTGCAGTCATAAACTCCTCCTTGGAAATGTTTGCTGGGGTCGAAAAGGGGATAATTTGCTTAACTCATTGCTGGCGAAAACCAGTATCTGGATTTGCTCGCAATAAACAGGACTACCCATAAGGTAAGAATAAAGGGAGATGCCAGAACGGGCAGGCCCATGGGTGTCATCTGACTAGATAATACTGCCTGGCACAGCACGGCCAGAATACCGGCCAGGATCGCCAGCAAGGCGCTTTTGGCGCTGGGCTCGAGAAAAACCCAGCCGATTGCAATCATGACCAGGACCGGATTGAATCCATAGAGTCCCGCCTCGATAGCACTTGCATGGACGCCGAGTATTGCGGGTACGACAACCCCGATGAAAGCGCCGCCAATCACCATCAGCGCACCGCGCAGGGAGGCGATGGCAATTCCGGTAAGAAGCATGCCGCCGGCAAGTGTATTGTCGGTAAAGATAATCTGGCCTATGCCTCTTGCCAGTGCAGTGAACCATGTTTCCAGAGGGAGGGTGCCTATATCCATGACGGCTGACTGCATGCTTGCTGCGGGTAACGCTGGGCCAAGTGCGTAGCTGTCGAAGGCGTAGATCGTTACCAGAAATACCCAGCTGACCAGGACAAATGGTGAAGTTGCGGCTGGCATGTTAAAGAGCTGGAGCATTCTGGTCAGAACTGTCCACATGAGGCTCGACAGCATGGATGCCAATACAATATAGAGCCAGAGCTGGGGCGTATGTTCAAGAAATATTGAGAGGCAGGCGCCTGACAGCACACCGTTGAAGCCATATAATCCTGCTTCGATATCGGCTTTGCAGAATCTGCAGGCATGAGCGGTCACAGTGCTGCTGATCAAGCCAACGGTTGCAGCCAGCCCTGTGATCGTTCCGCCCGCGTAGAATGCCGCCAGTACGATCAATCCTGTGACGGCGTTGTTACAGAAAACGACCTGTCCGGCCCCCCTCAGCAAAATGCGTAGAGGTGTGGGTATCCTCTTGTCCAAATTTAATGACCAGTTCAAGGTGGTGTTCCTCTTTTAAATTGAGTGCATCTTTGTTGCCTGATTGTTGGTGCAAGGGGCGCTGCGCAGGATGTCCTCTGCAGTCAGTCGTCCGATATGGGCGACTTCGCCATTGCCGGTCACCATCGCGGTTACGATGGTGCCATCGATCAGGAGGCTCAATTTCTTCGTGACCAATTCGGGATCCTGTATACCACTTTGCGCAACCATTGCTTGCAGCCTGGCATTGATTTTTTCGCTGTGCCGGTTGGCAATTTCCTGTATCCAACTGTTACCCTTATCGTGCTCGGCGACCGCATTGATGAACACGCAGCCGTAAAAATCCTCGCTTTTGAACCAGTTCTGCATCAGATCAAACAAGGCCAGGATACGCTCAACGGGAGAGCAATGCATTTGCGGCAAATCCCGATCGAACCAGCGAAACCAGATACTTGCTTCAGCCTCGAATACTGCCTTGAGCAAGTTTTCTTTCGAGCCGAAATGCAGATACAGCGTGCGGCGGGATACGCCTGATTCTTCGATAATTCTGGCGATGCCCGTGGCATGTATGCCTTCCTTGCAAAACAGGCGGCAGGCCGTCTGCAGCAATTTTCTTTTATTGGTTTCTTTCCGTGAATGATGTCTGGGTCGTGCCTGCGTTCCGGTGTCTAACATAGCAATGATCGATTGGGTACTTCGCCTTCAGAGCGGCAGCGAAGCTTGATTGAAAATTTCTATTATCGTCCCGCCACCAATTGTTGTTTGATTTTTTTTGCGATTCTGCCAGCCTCGAGACGGATTTCCCGTAGCAGACCACTTAATGGGTTTACTTGCCCGATGAAGTAGAGGCGGGGGGCGTCCTTGAACTCCTGGTCGCCCGAAATAACCGATCTGTCATTCTCGTCGGTGATGCCTGGCACTTGAACCAGTTTGGAAATTCCGGTGCGAAAACCTGTGCCCGCGATGATGACATCGGGCTCCAGCGTCGTGAGTGAATGGGTGCTGCCGGGATCGGTTGTCAGCGTGCGCAGGACATGTACGGTTCGCCCGGTGATTTTCTGGATCGGACCAACGATTCTGATCCGGCCGGCCCGGACATCGTCCACGAAAGGACGATAGAGAATGGGTACGACATTGTTGATGGCGTATTGTTTGGACAGTGGCAGGGTCGGATAGGGAAGACCATGCGCGCTCAGGTTGCCGATCATGCTGCGCTGCAGGAAGCTCAATATGCGATCCACGATAGTACCGGGCCAGTAGCGGGTCCATACGCCAATACCGATCAGTGGAATGCCATAAACGCTTTTAGGCAGGATATGCGGGGGCGTTCTGCCCGATACGGTGACATGACTGGCGTGTTCGGTCAGCCTGCTGGCAATTTCGGCGGCAGAATTGCCAGTGCCGATGACCAGCACATGCTTGCCGGCAAAATCTTGAGCGTTCTTGAATTTCGAGGAGTGAATGATCTCGCCGGGGAAAGTTTCCATGCCTTCCCATTTGGGTATGACTGGAATGCGGCACCCGCCAATGGCCATGACCACAGCGCGTGATTCAAAACGTTTGCCATCGATGCTGGTGATGATCCACAGGTCGCGGTCGGGATCGTAATTGACCTGTTTGATATCGATGTTTGTTTGTACTGTAAATCCTCCCCGCTCAGGGAAGGTCTCCAGCAGGCGCACCACTTCCTCGCGCGAAGGCCAGGCGCCGGCGGAGAGGGGAAATTTGCTGCCTGACAAGGCCGAGAAATAGCGGCCGGAATTCAGGCGTACGCCATCATAGTGATTGCGCCAGACATCCCCCACCGCAGCGGTGCGTTCCAGTACCAGCGGTTCCAAGCCCGCTCTGGCCAGCTCATAGGCGGCTGACAATCCTGCCGGGCCTGCGCCGACCACGGCTACATCGTGAATATCATTATTTTTCATAGTTCACCTTGTTTGGTATGCAGTTATTCATGCTCAAAAATGCACGCGACTGGCTGCCATAAATCCCGATGCGCGGATGAAGTACTCAGGAAGCATGCGTTGCGGTTGCTTCAGCGTGGTGAACAATCTCGACATCGATCGGCACCGGTCGCATGATCGTGTCCGGGATGGGCGCGGTTGGAAATACTTTGTCCATTAGCGCGATGACCTTTTCTTCCGGGGCATCGGTCTGGATATCGACAACGATTTTGATATTTTCGTAACCAGGCGTGCCTGCCTCCAGACCAAAGGCTGTCCGGAAATTGACTCGGCCCGAAACGTTCATGCGCAGGGATTCCACATGGATGCGGGCGGCTGATAAAGCGGCGATATAAGTATTGACCAGGCAAGCGCCCACAGCTGCCAGCAGTAAATCTTCCGGTGTGGCGCCCATTTCTTCCCCGCCATAGCGTTTGGGTTCATCGGAAAGCACCACCTGGCCATCGGTGGTGTGCGTGGTGCTATGAAAGCCGCTGTCCCACTCAACTGTCGCCCGGTAGCCAGGGTTGGCGATATCGCCTTTGTCATCTGCTTTGATCGAATCGAGCGCTGCCCGTATCCGTTTCAGGTCGAGTCCATTCACGATAATGTCGGTGGTTGAATTAATCATAGCTAAGTCTCCATGATGAGTGCAGGTGGTGGAAATTAATTCCTCTATCTGCCTGATAAAAATATTTTACTGATTGTCATTCTAGCGCACTTATTGCAAAAAGTATACCGATCGTTCTCTTTTTAAATTCTCTTTTAAAACAGATGGGTAGCCTAGAAAATTAGAGACCTGGGTGCGCGAGGTGTGTTGATGAACCATGAAGAAAGGCAGCATGGTCGGTTGAGTTTTTCGGTGGTGTGATGATCAAAGAAGGCGCCAGTGCGAGACTGAACGAAACATCAGGTCGAGAATAAGGAAAAATAAAAGCGATGATTGGGATGCTTGTTTGCCAGAATAAGAACTTTTAATTCTAGCGCCTGTTGGCAGAAAAGCGATCCTGATGATGCCTGCAAGAGGCAGTCAGAAACATTGTTGGGGCCAGGTCTATATTTTATATCATAAAATATAGACCTGGCCCTTCTTACTTTAGAGCCTTTACCTGCGTAGTGACGGATGTTATGCGTTAAATATCTATGATGAGGATCGGCAGTGGCTGAATTCGATTCAACCCAGACGGGGAGGATAGTGAAATATTCTTTTTTAACGAAGATGACGCATAGATCAACGATGGAGCGTTAGCAAAGTTCGCTGGGACGTTGGGTTAAGTTTGACATCAAAAAAGTTTTGCCAATATTTGTGATTGGACTACTGGATGAAACTCTTCATACATTGTATTCAACCGAACATTATATTTTTCGGTTGGTTTAGAAATACGAAAACTATCTGTAACCACCCATTTAATATTTCTTCCTGCTGCGACTAATGAGTTATTAGTGACTACTTGATCATCCATAATTATTCCAATGCCTTTGACTATAATGTCAGAGCTACCTGGCGAATAAGATTTAATATAGACAATGTCACCAACTTTCAACGAACGAACAAATTGATGTAACTCTGGAGCATCTGTAATACTCCAGCCTGGCCCCGCGATATTATTATCAATGAATTCATCGCTAACATCATTGCCATCGTAGTTTGCCCCAACTGCATAAATTGCCATAGATATCCTCGTGGTTACGTGAAAGCCTAATAAGTAATTATATAGTTTCTTTGCATTGTTGGGGCCAGGTCTATATTTTATGATATAAAATATAGACCTGGCCCTTCTTATACGCATCTGCGCATCTGCATCTGGAAAATTAAACGATTCTTGGGTACACTTCGTTACTGGCAATTCCTTTTCTTTATTCAGCGTAGATAGCTGAATTATAAAGAATTATTACGGAATTGCCACTTCCCTTCGTGCAATATTGGGGCTAATCCAAAAATTCCAGAGAATTGAATCATCGGTTCATAAAATAACGTGAAACTTTAGTTATTATTGTGTTTGACAAGCAACCCGCCATTCAGTAGTGTCATCTTTGATGAAAAAGGGTATTTGTTTTTCCTATCAGATGGTGGCTAGTCGGCACCCAAGTGCCGTTCTGACAGGAGTAAAACAGGATGGTTGAAACCGTGGGCTCCTTTCGCCGTGCGGTGGTACTGGCGGTTGGCTCAGCCGGTGATGTCGCTCCATTGGTTGCGGTGGCGACCAGACTGGTCGCGCGCGGACTGCAGACGACGCTACTGGCGCCGCAGCGCTATGGCGAGCTCGTCACAGGCACAGGGGTCGAGTTCGCATCGATCGGTGCCGACGATGTCTTCGCAGAAGTGTTCGATGGCGCTGACCTGTGGACCGCAAACCGCGGCCTGGCAGCTTCATGGCGCTATTATGGCGCCGCGATGCGCACTGGGCTAACCATATTGCGGCGGGGGTGGAACCCGGCGGATACTGTGCTAGTCAGCTCGTCGTTTGCCGTTGCGGCGCGACTGGCACAGGAGTGCGATGGCTTCACCAATACCACAGTGCATCTGTCGCCGTCGCTGATGTTCTCGCGAACGCGTCCACCTCGATGGCCGGCAAGCTCGATACCACCGGGCTGGCCACGTTGGCTTCAGCACGGACTGGTTTCGGCCGCAGAGCGCTGGATGGTCGATCCCGTCATCGGTGCCGAGGTGAACCCCTTCCGCGCCCAACTCGGCCTGCCGCCGCAGCGCCGGCTGTTCTCTGAGTGGATCCATTCGCCTCACCGTGTCGCCTATGCTTTCCCCGAGTGGCTAGCTTTGGCTGCCGACGACTGGCCGGCCCAGGGCGTATATACCGGGTTTCCGCAGTGGCCCGGCCCGATCCGCGCTCTGCCGAGCGAGATCGAAGCCTTTCTGCACACTGGATCCGGTCCCATCGTAGTAGTGACGGCCGGCACGGCGGTCGCGTCGCGTCCGGGCTGGGTCGATCGCGTCAGCGGCTTTGCGCTTGTCCAAGGGGCACGGGTCATCGTGATTGGAGCTGACTCAAATGTGCCGATGTCATCGACATCGCTATGCCAGGTTCGCTTTGCACCCTTCGAAACGCTGCTGCCGCATGTTCAACTCGTGGTTCACCACGGCGGCATCGGCACGGCAGCCGAGGCGTTGCGCGCCGGCGTGCCGCAGTGGCTAGTGCCGACCGCACATGATCAACCCGATAACGCTGATCGGCTGCAGCGACTAGGACTGGCATACACCATTGTCCCCGCGGCACGCGCGGAGGCTCTGGCGCAGGCATGGCGCTGGGCATTGGGTGAGCCGCAGCTCGTCTCACGTCTAAAAGCGGCACAGGCACGCATGATGGCAGACTGCGATGGCGCAGACCGCATTGCCGAGCTGGCGCTCGACCGGATGACCGACCCGAATCACCCCAAATAGAACCGCCGTTCAAATCATCTGACTCAGGGCTGACAGGGGCGCATTATTGGACCAGGTCTATATTTTATGATATTAAATATAGACTTGGCCCTTCTTATTGACCCTAACGCCTTGCTGAGCGGCGCGGGGCACGAACAGAACCCGAAAGCCGCCGTTGTCTCACCGCGTCTCTCTCGAACACATAGTTTACTGAAGCTTATTATCAATAAATGAGGGACATGCTTGGCGTTTGCGGATCTCATCCTGATCATGGCCTCAACAATGAAATCTGCCAAGCAAGTCATTTGCATATCCTTGATAACACCTGTGTCGTCATACCTTATCGGTTACGGTCTTTTTTGGCGACCATAGAGCGTAGGGGCCTGTCGGTAGCGGCTTTTGGCCGCCCCCGGTTGCGGAAGATCGAGCAGCCGGCTGGGACTGGCAGGTTTTTTGATCCAAAAATAATCCTAACCCGAATATTTCATAAATTGGCACGTGCCCTCACTTGTCTTTTGATTAATAAGAAAGATTTTGCTCAGTCGAGTGTATGAATCACTACACCACTCCTTCTCAAAACTTCCCTATTAATCAAGATCCTGCGTGATCATCACGCGAATCTATGAAATATTCGGGCTAATCAATTAATTGCTGACTATCTTTTTGTATGAAAAAATTGCGGTCGGGTAAAGCTAAACATTAAGTTATACTCTGATCCCAATTTTTACTTTGATTTGCATCGATTACAGAGAGGACAGGCCTCATGTTTGATTTGAAACGCGCAGGGGGAGAAGGATTTCTTGCTCTTGCTGTACTGTTGTTGTTCTCCCCGGTAAACCTGGCACAGGCGAATTCCCGGCATGCCTCTATCGTAATCGATGCGGCTACAGGCGAGGTGCTTCATGAGTCCCAGGCCGATGCCAGCCGTTACCCAGCCTCTCTGACGAAGATGATGACGCTCTACATGTTATTTGACGCGATGGAGCAACGTAAGCTGACCCTGGATAGCCGCATGCGGGTGTCGGACCGCGCGGCGTCCATGCCGCAGACCAATATCCGCCTGCGGTCGGGCGATACCATCAGCGTGCGCGAGGCGATTCCGGCGCTAATCGTGCGCTCCGCCAATGACGTGGCGGCGGTGGTGGCCGAGGCGCTGGGCGGTACTGAAGCCAATTTTGGCCGCATGATGACCGATAAGGCCCGCAAACTGGGTATGCATTCTTCCACCTTTCGCAATGCTTCCGGCCTGCCCAACGATGAGCAGAAAACCACAGCCCGGGACATGGTGACCTTATCCAGGCGGCTGATGAAGGATTTTCCCCAGCACTACCATTATTTCTCCACCCAGTCGTTCCGCTACAAGGGCATCACCTATAACAGTCACAACCGCATGGTGCGCAACATTCAGGGCGTTGATGGCCTGAAAACCGGTTATATCCGAACCTCTGGGTTCAATGTCGCGACTTCCGCCAGGCGGGGTAACCGCCGGGTAATCGGGGTGGTAATGGGCGGACAAACTGCCGCCGCTCGAGATCAGCATATGGCTCAGCTGCTCGATCGCAGCTTTACCCGAGTGCCTGCAACCCAGCTGGCCAGCAATACCGGTCATGCCGATGCGATGCCAGCCGTAGCCATGAAGGTCAGCACATTGGCTCCCGTGCCTAAACCAGCCCCCTTACTGGAAAAAGCACCCGCTCCGGTCATGATGCAACAGACCACTCAGCCGGAGACCAAAGTTGAGCTACAAAGAGTTGCCTGGGTCAGTAACACCAGTTGGGGCGTTCAGATAGGCTCTTATTTGACGCGCGACCGAGCCCAGGCCCAGGCTCAGGTAGCCACGCGCTGGGTATCAGGAGAAGTGGTGATCAACGAGGTTGAAATCAGCAACCGCAAGCTGTATCGGGCCCGCTTGCTGGGCTTGCAGGAAAGCCAGGCACGCACGGCCTGCCAGAATCTGAGTCGCCAGGGAATAGAATGCGTGGTGGTCCGAACACATGGTTAATCTGCATGCATAATTTTGGAAAAAAACGCAGGCTGGCGACGCTTTATAAATTTTGACACCTTGCAGCGGATATTGAACCGATAATGATTCAACAGGCGCGTAAGGCGTCAATCCTTCCCCCAGCTTCGGGTGTCAATCCCCAATGGCGGCAGCAATAAAATCATGAAATAGGTGTTTGCTGTCCTGTTTTCAAATCTTCCACGTATTTCCTCACAGCTTGCACATAGTTATTCATCTTGTGGTCTTTCAAGGTATCGAAGCCAAGTTTTCCGAAGTCTCTGCGCAGGCCTTTTAGTCCGTCGAGTACCCGTCTGAACATAGAAACTCCTGGGTGCAGTTTCCCGCTCTCATCGATATAAATCAACTGGTCAATATGCCAATATCTCAACAGCAGATCCATCGGTGGTACCTCGGCTATGAGGTCATTGTTATTCACGAACCTGAAAGATCGTTCTTTGAGCTGTTGATCGAAGGCCATTGCAAAGCTCCTGTTCCCGGTGCGTGGCTGACCGAATGTGTAAAGGCCCTGGACGTCGAGCTGCTGACTCCTGACTCCTGACTCCGTCTCCAAGACTCAGGCGAGCCACGGCCAATGTGGCCAAAGCTGCACCCAGGCTATGGCCGGTGACCCAGATCGCTTGATTATGGGTGCGTAGGTCGGCGATTGCGCCTTCCAACTGCGGCCATGCCGCATTCAGTGCCTCATGAAAGCCGCGATGAACCTTGTTCTTGATGTTTTTTATCGATCCATCGGTAAGATCGAACTGCGCGTCGGTCAACCAATCCTTTAGATCATCCGGTTCCGTACCACGAAACGCGACTAGCAGAACATCGGGATCGGCGCAGACAAACGCCTCTGGGCATCGATGAACGGCTTCTTAGGAATGCTGATGAGCTTGAGCTGGTTGAATCCCTACTTGTGTACCTCCGCTGCTCGCAACGGATCGGATTCTTCATAGACCAGATTCGAAGCCGCAGCGAGGCACAGTGCATTATTTGGCGAAAATCCGGTCGCCGCAGGATTAAAGGGATTCTTCTCGCGATCATAGCGGTAATCTCTTTGATTCACCGGTTGTTCTCCCTGTAATGGGTAAAAATCGATGGAAATCAGTGGGTCTACGCGCCCCCATGACTATTTTCCAGAAAGATATCGAAAAATAGGAGATAAACAAATACGTGCAAGCACGTAGGCGGGCAAAGAATAATTGTAATTTTACTCTGCTCCCAATTTTTTCAATTTTTCGTGAAAATAGAGGGAAATTTAACCCGGATTTTCCATTAGAACCAATTGAGGCGTAAATATTGGGTTAAGTTTAACGGGGAGATCAAATGTTTTAGATTTATACTCATCTCACTTCAAAATTCGGTTTTTATAATCCCTCATCCGACCTTGTATATTAAAACCAACGACTAAATTGTTTTAAACTTGCGCTGATTTCTGGGGAAGCCGGTCCGACCTTAAGCCTTGAGCTTGTGAGAAGATAGGCTCCCCGCCCTCGTCATCGATATCGTGGAGTATCCAAGGTCTGTAAGCTTTGCTTCTGAACCTGAATTTGCAAGGAAGATAGATGAAGTGCCAGGGTCAGGGAACCAGAAAGCATGATAACAAAAATGGTATTGAGGAAATAGCAATGAATTACATCGGAATTGATGTTTCAAGTAAAGAATTGTGTGTTGTAGTGAGTGTTAATGGCAAACATCGAAAAGCACAATTATTTGAGAATGTGCCGGAAGATCATAA
>NZ_FNPQ01000031.1:0-32836 GCF_900107335.1 Nitrosomonas sp. Nm58
GCGCTGAAAAACTTGGTATGCAACTCGTTCCCGCTCCTCAATCAACTTAAAAAATCATTCAACTAATCATGTGGATATATTGTGTTTCTTGAGAGTCTGAGCAAGTAAATTCAAGATTCTGAATTGGTCATTATGCGAGGCATGGTGATTGACATGGATGAAGCAAAGCACTTTATGCACTATGCAATGGCTGACACCTTTTACACTTATTTTTCTTGATTCTAGACCTGACCCCGGGCGTGCATAATTCCACAGGTACCTCTCACCCTTAGGTATAGGGAGCAGTGGCGGTTCGTTCATAGGGATTTATGACCTTGCTGAATCAGGATATTTATCAGCGCCGCCTTGCCTGCGCGCCCGTCCTTCTGTCCGGGTGCTCGCTCAGGCGGCTTGAAGTCATCTCATTGTCATAAAGATAAAAACCTTCTATATTAGGCAGCGATTTATTTTTGGAATGTATTTGTAGCCCCCCGTGTTACTTGAACGGGGTAATAAGCTAGGGATCACCATGTGTAAAAAAGAAAATTTAAGTGGTATTAATTATCGGATTCGCAAAAACGCTTCAATTGGTGAGAGTGAAGCAGAATTTGATTCTCTTTTTCTAACTACATGCTTTACAGAAACAGGAGACTTAGAAACACTTATTGATTGCAGTAGTCCCCACAGAATAATTGTTGGCCGCACCGGAACGGGAAAAAGTGCTTTGATTTATAAAATTAACCAAGAAGAAGAAAATGTAATAGAAATTAAGCCCGAGGCTTTATCTTTAAATTATCTGGCCAATTCGGACATAATTCCTCTTTTAGAAAAAGCAGGTATCAAACTTGACATTTTTTATACTTTGTTGTGGCGCCATGTATTTACCGTTGAATTGCTAAAGAAGAAATTCAAACTTACAAACGAAGACAATACCAAAAACTGGGCAAATAGTCTTTTATCAATACTAAAAGCAAAAGATAAGGCGAAAGAAAGAGCTCTCTCTTATCTTAGAGACTGGGGAAATAAGTTTTGGCAGGAAACTGAATACAGAGTAAAAGAGATTACACAAAAATTAGAAGAAAATATAAATACGGATATAGGAGTCACATCAGAAGACTTAAAACTAGTATTGCAGAGCGGATCGAAAGCTAGTGAAGAGAAGAAATATGAAGTTAAGCACAAAGTTCAAAAAGTAATTAATAGCATTCAAATAAAAGAGCTTTCAGATGTACTTACTTTTTTAGCCGATGAAGTTTTCACAGATCCTCAGAAAAAATACTATATCTTGATTGATAAGCTTGATGAGAACTGGGTTGAAGATAATTTACGTCTCAGATTAATTAGAGCCCTAATTGAAACAATCAAAACATTTAGATGTGTACCGAATGTTAAAATAATCATTGCATTAAGATTAGATTTAATTCAGCGTGTATTTGAGAAAACCAAAGACGGTAGCTTTCAAGAAGACAAATATCAATCCCTCTTCTTATATTTAAGATGGAGCAAAAGCAATCTTGTTGAATTGCTTGACAAACGTATTGGGCAATTAGTTAGTGAACAATACACATCAAAATCTATAAAACATAAAGATCTTTTTCCCAATTTGATCAACAAAACTGAATTTATAGATTATTTATTAACACGTACTTTTTATAGGCCGCGTGACATCATAACTTTTGTTAACGAGTGCTTAAAACTATCGGAAGGAAAAGGGTATGTTCATGTTGAGGCTATTAGAAAAGCGGAAATAGAATATTCTGCGCAGAGAATAGATTCACTCACTTTCGAGTGGTTTAACCATTATCCTGATTTAGAAAAATATCTCACTCTCATTGAGAGAATGAATTCGAAATTCAAACTCAATACAATAACGAAAGAAAAAATTGATAGCTTCGCATTAACCTATGCTGTCGAAGAAGGGCCGCATAGCTCAGATCCTGTGATGCGAGCTGCTTACGCATACTTAGATGGTGGGATTTCTCAACATAAGTTCATAATCACTCTAACTATTGCACTGTACAATATTGGAATTTTCGGTATTAAACCCGATAGCTTTACGGGTATTCTATGGTCCTATTTAGATACCCGTCCCCCTACAGAGGGACAGATAAAGCCAACATCCTCAGTTTTTGTTCATCCGATGGTTTGGAGTCGTCTTGGTATTATCACTGATAATTGAGTGTATTCATCCAATTAATGGTTTTCATTAGGATGACAACAACCGAATGCCTGGCTTCGTTTCTTCAAACTTTCCATTATGGAATTAAGAGCAGGATATACCAGTTACCAGTTTTATCCGTTGTGGTGAGCCAATCAGGTACAAGCTTGAGCGCTTGATCTAGACCGTCAAGATTTTATGCATATTAGGAAGTTCTTTGGAGAGATATCACTTCACCCTGTACTGATTTAATGCGAATTAAGAGCTGAAATAGAAACCAGTTCATCAATAACGTTAAACTATTGAGGAAGACATCACCCAACCTCAATAAATCAAAGTAACCAATGAACTGGCAAAACCGATTAATAACGATTTATCTCTATGTTTGCAAGCATTATCAGCAAAATCTTTGGACTTATAGTTAAAGAATGAGCAATTAGTGTGCCACGAGGATAGGAAACTGTCCGTAACTACACAAATGATGGAGGAGGGCCCTCCGGAATCACCTTACAGGAGGAGGTTTCAAACCACCTTAAGCGGCTCTTGTCAAAAGCCTGGGTCGTGAGCGTTAAGGAAAAGGCACTTTTAAAAGTGTCAGGTGAGGATTAAGAAGATGAACAATAAGTGAACCCTTGCAAGCATCGAAACGTCTGTAAGTGTAGTCAAAATCAGGAGCTTAATTGTCTCCTGAGATAAGTCCAAAGGATACCTGTTTACTGTTTGGATGGCTGCCGGTGTAGAGAGGGCATGAGCTTAATCTGGGCGTTTGTATGGAACGTGGGAACCTTGTACGTGATGTTAAGAGAAAACCTTACACGCCGGGGTCAGGTCGCGAATCAAGAAAAATGAGAGCGATGATTGGGATTATTGTTTATAAGAGTAAGCATTCTTAGTTCTGGATCTGACCCTGAGGTGTAGGAAATGTGTTTTTGCAAGATCTGACACCTTCATCCTCACACATTTTTCTAACAGTTAATTACAAAAAAACCAATAATCCATTTCCTTTTAAATAGTATGCGGGGAAAAGTTACCAGCTCTTCGTTAATCGTAAATTTAGGTAGGACAATCTTAATTTTGTCAGAGTCGGGTGCTTCCAATAAAGATGCCAACCAATATGTCTTACTCTGTTCCCCTATTAACGTCCTTCTGCTTTCACCTACCATTAACTCATTAACATCCAAAGTTTTTACCTGAATATGATTTGAAGGGTTAATAATATAGAAAAAGGGCGAAAGAAAAATTTTCTCAAACTCTATTTTAATTGATTGATTGGCTCCATCCCAAAATAGCTGTGCGCTGGTTTCAATTAGCTTAACTGTTTTTCCCTCTGGCACCTCAAATCGAATCTCGATATATGTTTTTCCATTGTGTTTACCAAGTCGAGTAAATACTTGTATATCTTGCTGAGAAAAGAGCATTCCATACGGAATATGCTCATTGATAGGGCATTGATCGTATATTAATTTTCCTCCATCTGCTTCAGGATAATAATGATGCATAGGAATAGGAATGATGGGTGCACAACTTACACATACAAAACAAATAACGAGCATTTGAAATAGCCGGCTAGAATTCATCATATGTGAAGTTGCTCCATTGACTATACTATCAGAAAGAAATTAAGCTCTGACAAGAGCAGATGAGCAGATAATCAGGAACAGGAACCTGATTGATTATTTAGTGATTGTAGTAGACTTCATCAAATGATAGACCGTCAGTCAAGGTTTTAGTTAAATTACCTCCGGCTTTGCCTGGGGATTGCTAAAGGTTTAACTGCCCGAATCACAGGTAGCAGGTCGAAGCCAAAAAGAAGGTTATCCCAGCTTAATTCGCTGCTTCACTGCGACATTCCTATAGCCCAATTTGTTTTCAAACCAAGTTGTGCCAATCGCAGAATTTGTAGCATGCTTTTCTTATTTAGCAATGCGATATCAATGAAATGATGTGAGATAATTGGAAGCAAATATTTACTCAGCCAATTCATTGAACAATATAAGTAAGCATGCCTAGATTTATTGCTTTGATCCCTGCCGCAGGCTCCGGTGCGCGCATGGGTAACCAGTTGCCAAAACAGTATTTATCGCTGGCGGGGAAACCGATGATTTACCATGCCGTGCACACGTTGTGCAGTTCTTCACATATCTCCAGTGTATTTGTCATTCTCGCTCCAGATGATCATGAATGGCTGCGCTATGACTGGTCGTCCTTCTCTGACAAGCTGGTGGTGCGCTATTGTGGGGGTGCAACGCGCGCTGACAGCGTGTTGAACGGACTGAAGGCCATGCAATCAGAGGTATCGATTTGTAATGATGATTGGGTGCTCGTGCATGATGCGGCACGGCCTTGCTTGAGTGTTGCTCAGGTCGACCAACTGATCGATGTGCTAACGCCGGATGAGGTGGGTGGATTACTGGCTATTCCGGTTGCAGATACCTTGAAACGTGCTGATCCGAATCATCGTGCTATGGGCACAGCATCCAGAGAGGGCTTGTGGCAGGCACAAACACCGCAAATGTTTCGCCTGGGTGTTTTAATGGATGCCCTGAACAAAGTGGATAGCACCCGTATCACGGATGATGCGAGCGCGATCGAAGCTTTGGGTCTCTATCCCAGATTGGTACTGAGCGATGCCTATAATTTCAAAGTTACGTATCCGCAAGATTTGGCTTTGGCGGAACTCATTTTGCAAAAGAGGGAAACAAGGTGAAAAATATTAGAATTGGTCAGGGTTTTGATGTGCATCAGCTGGTAGCAGGCCGCGATCTGATCATCGGTGGCGTAACGATTCCTTACGACAGAGGTTTGCTAGGACATTCTGACGCGGATGTGCTGCTGCATGCGCTGTGCGATGCATTACTGGGTGCGGCAGCGTTAGGGGATATCGGCCAGCATTTTTCAGACAGTGATGCGCGCTATAAAAATATCGACAGCCGTTTGCTACTGCGCGAGGTACACCGCTTGCTGATCAGTAAGCGTTACAGGGTCACAAACATCGATGCAACCATTATCGCGCAGGCGCCTAAAATGGCTCCGCATATCCTGGCAATGATTGCCAATATTGCTCAAGATTTGAATATGTCTACCAGCGATATCAATATCAAAGCAAAAACTGCGGAGAAGCTTGGTTTTATTGGGCGGGGCGAAGGCATTGTAGCTGAGGTCGTCTGTCTGATTACGCATATTGACGACATTTGTGATTGAAGCGGATACTTCTCCAAAAAGAACCGTAAAAGTTTTTTTTGCAGTCTGGCCTGATGTCGCTGCTCAGGAAAGATTGAGCAAACTGGCTGAGCAACTGGTAGATGTCTGCGGCGGCAGAAAAATCAGTTTGCCACTGATCCATCTCACCTTGGTATTTATTGGAAATGTAGAGAGTCAACAGCTGGAAACGCTTCGACAGGTAGCGAATCAAGTCAAGCAGTTTAGCTTCGATTTGACTGTGGATGAAATCCAATACTGGCGCCATAATCGCATTGTCCATGTTGGTCCAAGCCAATGCCCCGCTGGGCTTTCTGTGCTGGTAGCCGATTTACAGAATAGATTGTCTCAGGCAGGCTTCTCGCTCGAAAAACGCCGCTATATTCCACACATTACTTTAATAAGAAAAGCCTTGTGCAATACTTTGCCCAATTTGACGATCCCCATTACCTGGCATGTAAATGAATGGGCGTTGGTGCAATCCAAACAGACCGATGAAGGTATTGTGTATGTTTCACTTGATCGCTGGCCTCTGGAAAAAGTCTGAATACGGTATAACATTACTTTTCTGAAAAAACTCTTTTAATTCTAATGAAAATTCTTGCGCTCGATACTTCCACTGAATATTGCTCACTTGCCTTATGGCTGGATGGGGCTGTACTGAGCAAAGAAGTGCTGGCTGGGCAAAAGCATACCGAATTACTGCTGCCTATGCTGCAGGAAATGCTGGCTGAATCGGGGCTGGTTTTGACCCAGTTGGATGGCTTTGCTTTCGGCGCCGGACCGGGGTCATTTACTGGTTTACGTATCGCTTGCGGAATAGTGCAAGGACTGGCGTTTGCTACCGACCTGCCTGTTGTCGGAATCAGTACGTTAGAAGCGATGGCGCAAAAAGTTGGCGCAAGTCACGTCATGACGGCGCTCGATGCGCGGATGGGTGAAATTTACTATGCCGCTTATCTTCATACTGGTGAAGATTGGTCAATGATACAAGCACCCATACTCTGTTTGCCCCAGCATATTCCTCAGGTTCCAGGGAAGGGCTGCTGGGTGGGGTGTGGTAGCGGTTTTGACCGGTACCATGAGATGCTCAGCCATCTCTACCGTGACAGTTTGTGTCGAATTGATCTGGGGTGTTACCCGCACGCCCAAGAAATGGCGCAGCTCGCTGCGCCCAAATTAATGAAGGGATTAGGCGTTGCTGCCGAAGAGGCTGCTCCTGTTTATATACGAAACAAGGTGGCTTTGAAGGAAAGCGAACGATGAGCGATGCTTTGCAGCAAGCATGTCAGATCAGGGAAATGTGCTTGGAGGATGTGAGTCGGGTCATTCTCATTGAGCGTGAAATTTTTCTTTTTCCCTGGACAGAGATGAATTTTGCTGATTCGGTTAAAGCAGGCTACCACTGCCGCGTGCTAGAGCAAAATGATGTGCTTATTGGTTACGGTATCATGATGATGGGCCCAGGTGAGGCCCATATTCTGACTATTGGCATCTCAGCGCAATGGCAGCATCAGGGCTGGGGTGGCAAGCTACTGCAGTATTTCATCGATCTTGCTAAACAGCAGGAAGCTGTATCAGTATTGCTGGATGTGCGTGAGTCCAATATCGGTGCCGCCAGTTTATACCGGCGCTTGGGTTTTAAACAAATCGCAGTTCGTAAAGGGTATTATCCCGCCATGTGTGGGCGTGAGGATGCGTTGGTGATGAGACTGGAATTATGAAGCAACGGCGCCGCAAGGAGATATTGCACGAACTCGGTTTGACTCCTATCTGGCGCAGCAGGGCAGATAGCATTCTGAATGAGGGCGCACCGATGACTATCCCTGTTGATCAATCCATTCCAGTGGCCACCGCTACAGCGCCGGAGAATGATGATCGGGCGGCACGGATTGCAAGGATGGACTGGGTGCAGCTTGAAGCTGCAGTTGCTTGCTGTACTGCGTGTCCATTATGTCAGTCAAGAACGCGAACGGTATTTGGGGTGGGTGATGAACAGGCTGATTGGTTGTTTATCGGAGAAGGACCTGGTGCGAAAGAAGATGAAATAGGCGAGCCTTTCGTCGGTCAAGCAGGCAAATTACTGGATAATATGCTGAAGTCCATTCAATTGCGGCGCGGCGACCGGGTCTATATCACCAATATCGTAAAATGCCGACCGCCTAATAACAGAAATCCCGAACCCAGCGAAGCCGAGCAGTGTCATCCTTATCTGGCAAGGCAGATCGTATTGATTAAACCTAAACTGATTGTCGCGTTAGGAAAAATTGCAGCGCAGAATTTATTGCATACCAGCGAGAGTATCGCCAATTTACGTGGTAAATTACACCGCTATTCAGACATTCCTTTGATTGTTACTTATCATCCTGCATATCTGTTACGCTCACTCTCAGATAAAGCCAAAGCATGGGAGGATTTATGCTTTGCCAAGGCGACCATGCAATCATTGTTAGTTCAATGATTTTGAAGCGTTCTACAGAAAAAGTGAAAGCATAATGGTCTCAATGTATTTTATGCATCCCAATCAGGTGAAGTGAGTCCTGCTTGCTCTGGTTAAGCAGGTGCCATTTACGGATGAGGATCATGCTCACGGCGACAAATAGACCAAATAGCGCAATCACGACGTAAATATGCACATCCATCATGATGAACAACGCATACAGCAATATCATGGCAAGAATGCTGAGATTCTCGTTGAAATTCTGTACTGCGATCGAATGACCGGCACCCATCAAAATATGTCCGCGATGTTGTAGGAGGGCATTCATCGGTACCACAAAAAATCCAGCCAGACCCCCGATCAGGATCAGCAGCACAATCGCAATCCACAAATCCTGCACAGTAATCATCATCATCACGACTATTCCCATGGCAATACCCAGTGGAATGACTTTGACCGAATCACGCAGCGAGACTAATTTAGCCGCCAAGACCGCTCCCAGCGCAATGCCAAGCGCTACTACGCCCTGCAGTTGTGCCGCTTCATTGAGTGGGAACCCAAGCGCGATATCAGCCCACTTCAAGACAATGAATTGCAAGGTGGCGCCTGCTCCCCAGAACAAGGTTGTGACAGCAAGCGAGATCTGGCCGAGCTTGTCGGTCCATAATAGCCTGACGCAATGTGCGAATTCGTGGATCAGAAATGACGGATTCTTTCTGAGTATTCGATGATCAATTCCAGTATTGGGTATGAATAGGTTAAAAGTGGCTGCAATCGTATAAAATGCTGCAACAAGTAGAATGGCCGCTTCTAGCCGCGTATCCAGACCTGTATCAATGAAAGGAAAGTCAATCGATAACAGAACGGACGAAATGGCAGGCGTGATGAGAAGTCCACCGAGCACTGTGCCAAGCACGATAGAACCGACAGTTAGCCCTTCAATCCAGCCATTGGCAATCACCAGTTTTTCCGGAGGCAACAACTCGGTCAGTATGCCGTATTTTGCGGGAGAGTAGGCTGCCGCACCTAGCCCGACAATGGCATAGGCGCCGAGTGCAAAATACTGGTGCATCGCAAAGAATAAAAAGATACAGCCAACAATTTTAATCGAGTTGCTGATGAACATGACTCGTCCCTTGGCCATGGAATCCGCAAATGCGCCCACAAATGGTGCCAGAATGACATAGAACAGCACAAATACGAATTTGAGCATAGGAGTAAGATAAGCGGGCGCATGCAAATCAATCAACAGGGCGATCGCCACTACCAGTAATGCGTTATCAGCTAATGACGAAAAAAATTGCGCCGCCATTATCGTATAGAATCCGCGCTCCAAATGTCCTCCCTTAATAACCTCTATTTATAATTTTTTCTGTCATGTCTATCAGAAAATAACAGGTTTATATCATAAAAATAATGAGCCAGTCCTAAGCATAAGCTGAATAATAACTATTCTGTACTTCATCCAGATGAAAATTTTATCTTGTTTTAGCAAGGGTAGAATCCCCATATTATGGTGACAGTTCCAGTGAAACTGGATAAGCTGCTATGGATTGCTGGCCACGTTTTCGAGGTATTCCACTTTGACTTCAGTAAGACCACGTAGCCCAATTTTTTTAGCTGCACCATGCGACAGATCAATCAATCTATTTCTCTTGAAAGGACCACGATCATTGACAATTACATCGATGGCGCGGCCATTACGAAGATTGGTCACTCTTACCTTAGTGGGTAAGGGGAGGGTTTTATGCGCGGCTGATATCCCTTGTGGGTAAAAACGTGTTCCCATCGCAGTTCGGTTGCCCGATTCCGCGCCATACCATGAAGCAATGCCCTTCTCACTGTAGCCCACCGCTGAAGACATTGGATAATATGTCTTACCCCGTACTTTGTAGGGTTTATTATAGGGGGCATGCTGCTGTGTTCGGGATACTGTTGGGGTGGGCGTTTTTATGGGAGCAGAGCAACCACTAAATAAGCAGATGATCAACAATACTAATGCTCCGGTAGGCATCAGAGAGCGTGATTTTCCAGATCTTCGCGATTCAGCCAGCTTAATCACGCATTGCTTAGGAAAAGATCCCAATCCCATTTTGAAAAAACCAATTTTTGATTCAATCATCATCGTAACAATCTTTGTTTTATATTATTTAATTTTAATAGTACCTTGATTGCTTAATGTGTCTGACTTGGGAGTCAGTGCACTAGATTATATCTACTGCATGTTCAAACATCGTATTGGGCAGCACTTCTTTCGATTTGGCTATTACGCAAGCTATCAACTTTTAGTTCAATATTTGTATAATAAAAAATACCCATTTTAGCATTATAACGATTGTTTCCAGATTAGCTAAACCCGATATATCCGTGAATTGCGCGCAACAGCATCAGAAAAATTATGTTTTTAGGGAATTCTCTGGCAATTTGCATAAAAGAAGCGCATAGACACTGACAATATTTGGATAAGCAGCTTTGAAACTTGCTGTTGAACACGGCAGCAGAAATGTTTCTCTTATCAACGCCAATCTTTAATTAAAAATAAATAATAGGAATAACACTATGCCAGCTCCTACGACCTCGAGCGAGGTCATCCCGGTTAATTTGACAGGAAATATCAGTATCGATGCGCTCATTTTTGGCAAACGATGGGCGAACTCAACGATTACTTATAGCTTTCCAGGCAATGATTCTTACTGGGCAACCGATCCCTCAAAAGGCTATGGTCCGACTAACGGCGAAGGAGAGCCCTGGATACAGGCTTTTATGCCGCTTGCTGCCTCTGATCAGACTTACTTCAATACTGCGCTGCAGCAGTGGGCGAATGTTGCAAATGTACAGTTTAGATTAGTCGCCGAATCCCAATACGCTGTCGGCGATATTCGTGTTGCCTACAGCGAAGCAAAGGATATGGCTGATGCAGAAGCTTGGTCATATTTGCCACTTGGGACTGGTTTTGCCGCTGGAGGGGATATCTGGATCAAAAGTTCGAGTAGTAGCGCTCAAGAGCCATGGGTTCCCGGGAGCTATGCCTTTCTGACAGTCATGCATGAAATCGGTCATGCGCTGGGCCTTGATCACCCTTTTGAGGCGCGTGGATTTCCATCTTCGATGGATACCATGTCTTCAACGATCATGAGCTATTCTGCGTTGCCAGGAAATCAAAATTCAGCTTTTGATTTCTATCCGACTACCCCGATGCCATTGGACATATTGGCAATCCAGCATGTGTACGGAGCCAATACTACTTATCATCGTGAGGATAATCGCTATCAGTATGATGATGCCAGAACTTACCATGAGACGATCTGGGATAGTGGGGGAATCGACTGGATTGAGTATAGCGGCGCGCAGATTGCGATTATTGATCTGAGGGAGGGAGAAGGATCATTGATCGGTAACGCTGTGTTGGTAGGGGATAGTGTAAGCGCAGATTTGGCTCAGAATATCTGGATTGCTTATGGTGCAATTATCGAGAATGCATCAGGTGGTCAAGGAGATGATCTACTGATCGGTAACAGGTATAACAATATTTTGTCAGGCAGTAGTGGACATGATGATCTGATCGGCAGAGAAGGTAATGATACTTTGTCGGGTGGAACAGGAATGGATACTGCGGTATTTCTAGGGCCGCGTGCTCATTATGCCGTGAGTAAGTCTCAGGAAGGCTATACTGTAATTGATCAAACGGGAGTCGATGGTCAGGACTCTGTTGCGGAGATAGAGCGCCTGGAATTTAGTGACATTGGGTTAGCGCTTGATATGGAGGGGCACGCTGGACAGGTCGCCAAATTCCTCGGGGCAGTATTTGGCGTTGAATCGGTCAATAATAAAGAGTATGTCAGCATTGGCTTATCCTTGCTTGATAACGGCATGAGTAATGAGGCGTTGGCCACGGTAGCGCTCGATGCAGCAGGCGCGCGTACCCATAATGAAACAGTCATGCTGTTATGGCGTAATTTATTTGGTATCAATCCAGCGCAGGAACAGAAACGGCCTTACTTGCAGATGCTGGATAGCGGGGAAGTGTCGGCTGCTGCTTTGACAGTATTTGCAGCGGATACCCCAATCAATACTGACAATATCCATCTCGTGGGTTTGATGCAATCAGGAATTGAGTTCGCCTTACAATCAGGTAATTTGGCTTAAATAGCGCTACAATATTCAATTAAATCTTTTTCGGATTGTCACCATATGGATGCAGAACAACTCAATAGCTTAATTCATCATCTTGCCGATCTCAATGATCGGGAAACAGCATTGCGGAGGTATCTTTGACTTCGATACCAAGAAATTACGGTTGACCGAAGTCGCCAGGCGAGCAGAAGATCCGTCTGTCTGGAATGATGCCCAACGCGCCCAGGAATTAGGGCGCGAGAAGAAGGCGCTGGAAAGCGTGGTGTTGACGCTCGAGGGGCTCGGCAGGCAATTGCAAGATGCCAATGAATTGCTTCAGATTGCGAAAGAAGAAAATGACGATGCGACCTTGCAAAGCATCGTATCTGATGTCGCACAGATCGAAAAAATAGTAGCTGATATCGAATTTCGCCGCATGTTCTCAGATCCGATGGATCCCAACAACTGTTTTATCGATATTCAATCTGGTTCGGGAGGGACGGAAGCTCAGGATTGGGCATCCATGCTGGAAAGGATGTATTTGCGCTATTGCGAGCGCCGTGACTTTGATGTGGAGGTACTCGAGGAATCTGCAGGTGATACTGCAGGAATCAAGAGTGCTACGCTCAAAGTAAGCGGCGATTATGCCTATGGCTATTTACGAACTGAAACCGGGGTGCATCGCCTCGTGCGTAAATCGCCGTTCGATTCGGGAAACCGCCGTCATACTTCTTTTGCCAGTGTGTTCGTTTATCCCGAAGTCGATGACAGTATCGAGATCGACATCAATCCTGCCGATTTACGGATAGATACTTTCCGCGCCTCCGGTGCAGGTGGCCAGCACATCAATAAGACCGATTCGGCTGTGCGAATTACGCACCTTCCCACCAATATCGTGGTGCAATGCCAAAGCGGACGCTCGCAACATCGGAATAAAGCCGATGCCATGGCCATGCTGAAATCCCGTCTTTATGAGGCTGAATTGCGCAAACGCAATGAGACCAAGCAGGCAGTAGAGGATGCCAAGACCGATATCGCATGGGGTTACCAGATCCGCTCCTATGTGCTGGACCAATCCCGCATTAAGGACTTACGGACCAATGTTGAAATAGGCAATACCCAGGCCGTGCTCGATGGGGATCTGGATGATTTTATTCAAGCCAGCCTGAAGCAGGGAGTTGATGCTTGAAGCAGTGAGTAATTTGATGTATTGCCAGCAGGTTGCTAGAACATATGACGAAAGCGCGCAGAGAGGGTTAAGCCGCGCAAGCGGCTTAACCCGCCAGGGTGCTAGATTTTACGTCCCAAAATATTCAAGCTATGAAGTTTTTTTGCGGCGACGCATCATGCTCAATCCAGCTATACCAACCCCCATCAGCATAAGAGATGCGGGTTCAGGAACATTATTATTTCCACCGCCACCTTCATTAATGATTTCTTTTACTTTAGTGTTAATGAAGTTGGTAAAGAAGGCTGCTGGGTTATCTCGGAAATCAAGAATATTGAAAAATAACCCACCGTTTGCTGGAGCAAGATCCCGGTAGTAATTATTCGAGTCATCGTTGGGATTGCCAATAACATTGATTAATTCATTGGCAGAAGTGCCGGCTAGAGCAGTATTAAGATTGGTGCGATTAGAAGAATTATCATCATCTTCATCGGTAATCAGAATGATGTTGCGTACTGTGTCTGGACGGAAAGATGCGCCCAGTGCGATCTGAATGGCGGCAGAACCATCTTCGGTTCCTCCACCATTATCGGTTAATAACTGAAATGGACTGCCAGCAGCATTGAATGTTGCAAAACTTGTAATATCCTGAATCAAACTGGCAGTTCCACCAAATCTGACCAGTCCATATTGAGCATCAATATTATTGCCGGTCATTGCAGTATTAAAATCTACAATACGCTGCTTTACTTGATTAATGTCATCACCCATAGAACCGGATGTGTCGATCACCCAGATGATGTCAGCTAAAATAGCTGCCTGAGTAGTCGCTACTGAACCTAACGAGATTACTACTGCACTAGCAAGTGCTGTTAAAAGAGATTTTACTTTCATCTATTTATTTTTTAACCTTAATATTATTGAATTTAAATCATCGAATAACTCATTTTTATATCGATAGGCGCTCTAAATTCCTATCACCCAAATTAGCAAGCAAGTTTCATGCCGAGAACATATGATTGCAGTTATTGTGATTGATTTACAAATAGTTAACTCTGATCATGGAATCGGGTTGATGTTGCTCGATAATAAATTTAATCTCTGTTGTAAAATTCTTCGACACGCCAAGAGTAGGTGGGATGAAAGGATCAATGGGATCAAGTCCGCTGTCGTTCCGGAATTCAGTATTACTACAAAATTCTCTGAATGAATTGAGGATCATCTGGCGGTGGCTCGGTGCGTAGATACCGTCTTTCAATGATGTGGACGCCTTCCAGCGTATAGCGCCGTAGGAATCTCCCGCCTTCAGGCGGGGAGGATGTCAAGCGGCTTTTCTTAGAAATCATGGTCTTAGAAGAGTATTGCTACTTTTTCTCCTTAGCACGAGCCAGCGCCAGCGCAAACGCGCTGACTGGCTCTGGTTTGCCAGAGGTTGTTTGCTGCGCATTACGCGGCTGCCGTTTGCGTGCTTCCTGAGACCGGGGAATGCGGGTGTCAGCGCTGGGAGAGGGAGTGTCTGCTTTGTCCTCCAAACGCATAGTCAAGCTGATACGTTGTCGGGCCGCATCGACTTCCAGTACTTTTACTTTGACGATCTGGCCAGGTTTGACGATTTGATGCGGATCTTTGACGAATTTATTTGCCAGGGCAGATACGTGCACCAGACCATCCTGATGCACGCCGATATCGACGAAGGCGCCAAAGGCCGCCACATTGGTCACCACGCCTTCGAGTATCATTCCAGAATGCAGGTCTGCTAGCGTTTCTATGCCGTCTTGAAAGATGGCCGTTTTGAATTCCGGACGTGGATCGCGCCCGGGCTTTTCCAACTCAGTGAGGATATCCCGGACGGTCGGCAGGCCAAAGCTGTCGTCGGTAAATTCGGTGGGGGAGAGGTCCTTCAATATTTCCGGTCGGCCCATGACGTGTTCGATGCCTTTTTTCAGGTGTGCCAAGATACGCTCGACGACGGGGTAGGCTTCCGGGTGGACCGCGGAGCGATCCAACGGATTGTCACCGTCATTGATACGTAAAAAACCGGCTGCTTGTTCGAATGTTTTTTCACCTACACGCGGCACTTTGCGTATTGTTTGGCGACTCGGAAACGGGCCATGGCTATCGCGGTATTCCACAATGTTCTGAGCTAATACGCGATTTAGGCCAGAAACTCGTGCCAGCAAGGGTGCCGATGCGGTGTTGACGTCTACACCGACTGCGTTGACACAGTCTTCGACGGTCGCGTCGAGCGAACGCGCTAAGATGCGTTGATTGACATCATGTTGATACTGGCCGACACCGATCGACTTGGGTTCGATTTTGACGAGTTCAGCAAGCGGGTCTTGCAAACGCCTGGCAATGGATGCAGCGCCGCGCAGACTCACATCCAAATCGGGAAACTCGGCTGCGGCAAAGGCCGAGGCTGAATAGACTGAAGCGCCTGCTTCGCTGACGACAATTTTGGTTACCTTCAGCTCAGGTTTTTGTTCTGCAACCAGCTTGATGACGTCAGCGGCCAGCTTATCCGTTTCACGGCTGGCGGTGCCATTTCCGATCGAAATCAATTCGACGCCATGCCGGATCACTAATTGTGCGATGGTTGCCAATGATCCCTGCCAGTCATTGCGTGGCTGGTGGGGATAGATGGTGTCTGTCTCCAGCAGCTTGCCGGTTGAGTCGACTACGGCCACTTTGCAGCCGGTACGGTAGCCGGGATCAAGGCCGAGCACGGCCTTGGGGCCTGCGGGGGCGGCGAGCAGTAATTCACGCAGGTTGCGGCTGAAAATCTTGATGGCTTCTACTTCGGCTGCTTCCCGCAATTGCAACAGCAATTCAGTGCTGAGATGCAGGTGCGCTTTGACACGCCAAGTCCATTGGCAGACATCTCCCAGCCATTTATCCGCGTTGCGTCCCCGATTCTCGATACCGAAATGGGCCGCGATCATAGCAACACAAGGGTGCGGCGCCATGGTTTCTGACGCCTCATCCAGACCGAGCTCAATTCTGAGTATTCCCAAGGCACGGCCACGGAACAACGCCAATGCGCGGTGTGAGGGGATGGTGCGGATCGGTTCAGCATAGGCGTAGTAGTCACGAAACTTTTCTTCTTCCGCCGTTTCCTTGCCTGCCACGACTGTAGAAGTCACGATTCCTTCATGCCAAAGTTTATTGCGCAGGGCGGCGAGCAAATCAGCGGTTTCGGCGAAACGTTCAGCCAGAATATCGCGCGCGCCCTCGAGGGCAGTTTTTACGTCGGGCACATTGATCGCTTCAATTCCTTCGGCGGCTGGCTGAACTTTTATATATTTCGCAGCTTCCTGCTCAGGAATCAATGTTGGATCATGCAGAAGCGCATCAGCCAAAGGTTCCAGGCCTGCTTCCCGCGCGATTTGCGCACGCGTGCGACGCTTGGGTTTGTAGGGCAGGTAAATATCCTCCAGGAGCTGTTTCGTTGCCGCTTGCTCAATCGCGTGACGCAATTCATCGGTTAGCTTGCCTTGCTCCTCGATCGAAGCCAGAATCGTTATGCGCCGTTCTTCCAGTTCACGCAAATATTGCAGACGCTCTTCTATGTTTCGCAGATGCGTATCATCCAAGTTTTGGGTCACTTCCTTGCGGTAGCGCGCAATGAAAGGTACGGTTGCGCCACTATCGAGCAGGGTGACTGCTGCTGCTACCTGCTGGGGAGTAATGCCGAGTTCTGCTGCGATAAGCTGCATGATCTTCTGCTGTGCTGCATCTGGAATGGTCTGTGTTGTTAAAGAAGTCATATATTCGCCGTGTGGAGTTTCTTGAAAGTAAGCGTGATTGATAACTACCTGCCCAGTCTTAGGGGTATTTTTTACCAGATGGAGTAAAAAAGCTTTAGTTTTTTAGAACTGGAATTTTGATTAATAGAAATTCATTAGGAATTAGGTAGGCTTTATACCATTTCAGCAGGCGCTTTTCCACCCTGAATGAAATGGATTTGAAGAAGCAAAATCCAATGAATAGCGAACAAATATTCGAGCAGCGCAATCAATCATGCCATAAGAGCATAATCGATCAAAGCTTAATAATTGTGTCATCAAGCTGATTTACCATAGGTAAACAACTGTTTGGGGACGGTTGTTTATGTTAAATAAAAGTGGCTGCGGCAAATTGCCCCGCGACAATTTGTCACATTCCAATGCTGTTCTTTTCTCTCTACAATGCAATTCACGTGGTTGATTATTAAAGAAACAATTTAATAACTGCAATCAAGGAGGTAGGTATGTTTTTTAAACTTAAAGGAAGTAATTTGTATCAAGCGCTATTGGATAGGCTTTATATGAACTTTACCGGAACCAGAAAGCAAGCGATAACCACAGATCAGCGTAATGCGGGTAAGACGACTTCTGCTGCTAAACAAATGCCGCTCCAGGACGCAGTATGGCATCGAAGCAAATCGGCAAGATATCAGCAAAATTAGTCAATGTTAAAAGGTGAGGTAACGGCCACGTGATTTCTCACCCATTGGCATTGGTAGAGAGAATTCATTTATTTGACAGGAGTATAGAAGGCGTGTGATGTATTGACATGTCTATATAAAATCTTATGAAAATCCCCAAAAGAATTGAGCCACTGATTGAAGAAGGTCTTGTTGATTCAGTTATTTGTCAACTCATGAGTGGCAAGGAAGCAATGGTATATGTTGTACGTTGCGGAAGCGATATCCGATGCGCCAAAGTATATAAGGAAACTAACAGGCGTAATTTTCGCCAGAGTGTAAGTTATACGGAAGGAAGGCAGGTTAGAAGTAGCCGACGCGCACGTGCTATTCAAAGAAGAACTGATTTTGGCCGTATGGCACAGAAAGAGGCGTGGCAAAGTACCGAAGTGGATACCATGTCTCATCTGGCGACAGTTGGCGTACGGACACCAAAGTACTATAACTTTTTTGAAGGCGTATTATTAATGGAGCTCATCACTGATAGCGATGGTAATGTTGCTCCCAGATTGAATGATTTGATATTGACCGCTGAGCTGGCGAGAACATACCATCATTTTTTAATTGGACAAATTGTCCGTATGCTTTGTCATGGCATCGTTCACGGTGATTTATCTGAATACAATGTATTAGTCGGTAACCAGGGCCCTGTCATTATCGATTTTCCTCAGGCGATTTTTGCTGCAAGTAATAACAGTACCCAGAGAATACTTAAACGAGATGTTGATAATGTAACCGCCTATCTGAGTCGTTTTGCCCCCGAACTTGCTTGTACTGATTATGGTTCGGAGATCTGGTCGCTTTATCAGCGTGGAAAATTGCATTTAGAGGTTAAGCTGACAGGGAATACTGGGGAGAAAATCAAACCAGTCGATGTGAACAGCATTTTGAGTGCTGTCAATGCTGTATTAAGAAAGGAAATAGCTTGGCAACGATACAAGCAAGAACGCTGGACAAGCCGTCAACTGCAATACTAATACCGGCTTTAATCAAGGCAGAATTAACCAGGTATTGCACGTGGCTTATTAGCGCCATGGGTAGGGGTTACGATGGCGCTATAACATTGATACAGGTATCGCTATATCAAACGAATAATCAAAAATAGTTGCCGAAAATGGTTGTTCTCTACACAATGGTTTGACGGTATGGGTATTAGCTGCTATTATACGTAGTTCTGGCGCGGGGTGGAGCAGTCTGGCAGCTCGTCGGGCTCATAACCCGAAGGTCGTAGGTTCAAATCCTGCCCCCGCAACCACCGTCACCTGACACAAGAATGACATTCCGCTTTGTACAATTTCAGCGTATAAATCTCACCGTTGAATATATCAATCAAGACTTCGCGAAATAGTCTGTACGCTTTTTTTATGAAATCACGTTCCATTCTGATTCCGCGTCATTCATACTTGACTCTGGATAACTAAAGGTGGATTGGTTTAATCTATCGCTTTCGCTCTGCTTCGGGTATCGATCTACGCCATTGATTGTTTTTATCCTTATTGATCAGAATAAGTGAAGTTTGAAGTCATCGACTACGACTGTAGTAGTGGCTCATGTCTAAAATTTATAGTAATAAAATCTTCAGTAATTTGTTAGAACTATCCCCATATTCGTGAGGTTTCCCCGGATCTATACCCCCCGACGCAAGGGGAGAAAGGTTCCCCCTCAGGGCCTGGCTGATAGACTGCATCAGTAGATAATCGAGCCCCCCTCGATCTGCTTTTTCCGCTTCAGGTATTCGTCGCGGTTGATGGTGCCCTTCTTGAAATCCTCTTCCAGCTTATCCAGCTGCTGCTTGCTCTGGTACTCGTAGGCACCGCCAGCCGCACCGGCACCAGCCAGTACTGCACAACCTTCGAGTGAACTGAGTGCCAGCATCATAACGGTTAATCTGAGTAGGCCGCGCATGGTGATTTCTTCCTCCTTGAGTGAGATATCATTCAGGTGGGCACAGCCTTTGACCGTGTGGATGAGTACCTTCGCCGTATTGATACTCAACTGTAAATTTTGCCACACTGCCAGCAGCCCGTTGACCACCTCGTGTGTATAAGAGAAATAAACGCTCTTTCTTATTAAGCTCTGATACATCAATAGATTATCGAAATACGCTGGCAAAAAAAATACGTGCAAGCACGTAGGCCTTTGTCACGATGCGCTCATAAGCTTCGTTAGGGCAGGGTCATGGCAGAAATGCCTGATGCGGCGGTAGGTCAGCATGACCGCTACCTGGCGCTGTGAATTTTGCTGGAACTGGCAGGGAGTCGAGGCTGAGTCCTTGCCGTTGCTCCATGCTAGCCCGAATATTTCATAAATTGGCACGTGTCCTCACTTGCCTTTTGATTAATAAGAAAGATTTTGCTCAGTCGGGTGTATGAATCACTACACCCCTCCTTCTCAAAACTTCCCTATTAATCAAAATTCTGCGTGATCATCACGCGAATTTATGAAATATTCGGGTTAGTGCAATACAGTCTGGCATAACACCCGTAATTATGATTGCATCTGATGAGTTCATAACTGCTAAACATAAATACCGCAACCGCGCATCGCTGATTAATGACAGCTAAAGCTTAATATCGATGAATGCTGAGTTACAGGTTAGAGTGAGAGGGTATGGAGTAATCCTCCCAAGGGTGGATAGTCTGGAAAATCGTCGCACCGTTGAGCATGGGGACGACGTTGCCAGAATACTTGCAGAAATACGCTTCGCTGTTGCCTGCCAAAGTCACGCGGGTCTCGATTTGCGCTACCAAGGCGTCCAGGTTGGTTTCGTAAGCCTGCTTGGGATCAAAGGCCAGAAAGCCTTGAAATCTGGTCAGTAACGAACCTGAATGGACAGTATTCACCAGCTGCCTGTTGATTCTCCTGAAGCTGACCTGCGAACTGATGTATGGGTTAAAACTCTTTTTATCTATGACAAATTTACAAAGCATACAATAAGTCGTTAAATGCTACGAGCCATCAACAAATTATCTCGTGTGCATTTAAGTTTGTTCCAGACTGAAGCAACAAGATGTGGATGGCAAATGTGAGACCTTGTCTATAACCTTTTTTACTATCTATTCTGCAGATGATTACAGGCCTGCCTTAGGTCAAATTGCTCAAGCAAGGTCGCCCCAGATTGTTGATGATGCGGTTTTGTCTTGTCACCAAGGGATCTCGCTACCATCATAGCGAAAGAAACGCCCACTGTCCGCCAGGGTAAAAGCGTCGACTAGAGTGCGCATACTCTCGACACTTTTTTGGGGCAACAGTGGCCCATCCGAGCCGCCCATCCGCGTTCGCACCCAACCCGGATGCAGCAATAATACCCCGATCTGCAGCGGCCTTAGTTCCAATGAGAATCCTTTCATGGCAGCATTCAATGCTGCTTTGCTGGAGCGATAGTAGTAACTGCCGGGACTTTCGATCTCAGCAATGGAACCCATGTGGCTGGTGATGGCGACGATCAGACGCTTTTGGCTGCGTCGCAAATGATCAAGGAACGCGCGGCTCACGCGCAATGCGCCCATGGAATTAACGCGGAAAGTATGGGCCCAGGCTTCATAATCGGTAGCTTGATCCGGCCGAACGTATTTCTCGAAATAGATCCCCGCATTATTGATCAAGAGATCAATGGGATTATCCGCAAGTTCTCCTGCCAAGGCATTGATCTGATCGGGGTCGGTCACATCTAGACGATGTCTGGTTAAGGCATTGTTCTTGCTTTCCAGCCGTTGTAGCTCTTCTGCTTGTGCAGGAAATCGGCAAGTGGCGAAAACACGCCACCCGGCCTCTGCGTATTGACGACACCACTCCAAGCCAAGACCGCGGTTACTGCCGGTGATCAGAACGGTTGGCATAATGGCGATGGTCTTCTGTCATTAAAGCGTATCCAGAAATTCCTTCCAACGCTTCCAAACAGCATTTCCGTATCCGCATGCCTATAAGCGCGTATGATCATGGTGGCTTTTTCAATCCCTTAAAGTTCGTCGGCCTCGACGATGTCGAAGACACCAAAATTTCCTATCATGGCATAACTTTCCTTTCACTCAGCTTGGAACTTTGTGTCATGAATTTTTCTGATACCCATTGCCATATTACACCTCCAAAATAATAACAGGCTTTCTCCACGATATTGTGTTCCATTGAGGCTGGCTATACCAACGCTTTTCCGTATCGGGAAATATCCTATATTTTTTAGATATTCGATAGGAAGTGAAGGTTCCTAACCACCCGGGCTGAACAGTTTGCGAGAATTGTTCGCTCCATATTCGGGTTAAGAGGCTGTTTGGAAATCCCTTTGCCAGCATCGTAACCCTGTTGTCCAGGGAGCGCAGTGCATTTGGCGCTTTGACTGCCCAGACAACTTGTCTTCAGAACATATACGATCGCATTTATCACCTGACGTAGGCTTAACTCTCTGGGTCTTCCCGCTGCCGATACAGGCAAGTGCGGTTTCAAGTAATGCCACGCCTCAACGCTTGGATTATTCGGATAGCGCTTCTTATACTTTTTTGTTGATTCATAAAAAGATGAGCTTTTTGATCTATGCTGGAAAGACAAGGACGGTGTTGGGCGGGTAGGGCTCGCCCCAGTAAAATAAATTTCTACCGGGGGCGAGCTGTGTTGTGAACCTAACGCTTTTCCTGATAGGAAACAACCACTGTGATACTGCTCTATTTAGAGCGTTTTGAGATACTCAAGCAAAGCTTTTTTCTCGTCTGAGGAAAGCGTGGTGCCGAATTCGTGGCCGCAACGGCTGTTTCCAGAATTCCGGTCACTGCAATCCGTAGTTTGCAACGTATAGTCAAATTTGGTTTGCTCAGCGGCAATTCCGATGTTGACGATATCGTAAGCCGGACCAACTTTGAACGAGCCAACCCGTTCGGCTGCGGGTTTCAACAGCTCTGCCAGCGTTGGCACAGATCCGTTATGAAGGTACGGTGCCGCCGCCCAGATTCCTTCAAGAACTCGGGATTCATATGCGTAAGTTGGTTTTTCAGACACTGCCGGTGCAATGTATGCATCCTTGAGAGAGTCCGTTTCCGGTGGAAACGGTGATTTCAGACTATCTGCCTGTGCCGCATCTTCGGCCTTCATCAGGACGGGAACGTAATGTTGGAGAATGGAGCCGAGAACAGCAGTTCCCAGAACGTTGAAAGCGGTATCGACTGGCTTGAGTGGGGCAGCGAGAAACGGGATTTTTGCACCTTCAAGCACACCAGTCTTCACGGTACGGCCGAGAATCTCGTATTCCTTGGAATCGGTACCGACATCCATGATTGGAGTCTTCCAGGTTTTTTGCTCGAAAAACCGGGTCTCACCAGGCGCGATACCATGGCAATCGGCGCAACCACCTTCCTCAGTCTTGCGGGCATAAATTGCTTTACCTTTGCTAGCAAGAGCCTGATCTACTTTCCATGGCCATTTGGGAGGGCCAATTTTTTTTATCAAGTCTTCCAATGCGCCCAATCCCTGAAAATCAGCTGAGTTATTAGCTAGGTAATCGATTCCGAGCAGACGCCACGCATCCTTTTTAGGATGAAAAACACCAAATACTCCGTAAACTTCACCGAGATTCCGGGCGAGTCCCAGTATGTCATTGCCATTACTGGCGAAGCCGGGCCACTGCGTTTTGTCCTGAATCGCCGCATTCCAGAGAAACGGATAGCGTACCGGTGCAGTGGCCGGCTGGATATTTTCAGGAATCATGTAGGTAGGCGAAGGGCCGATGTCTAACCCGGCGAGTCGGTTGAAGATCATCGATACGGCGTCAAGTCTCGCAGGCCCCCAAGGCTGTGCAGGAAGCGCGCGCTCTACCAAGGTATGGTAGGGCAAGTACCAAGCTTTCACCTCTTCTCGTAGCTTCTCCTTATCTTTCGAAGTTGGTGACGGACCGAGTACAGAATGAGCGAAGTCAGTGAATGCTTGCTGATTCGTCAAAACCGTGTTCACCGCAGCATCGAGATCAGCGAGGAAGCTTTGGAAATCAACGATTCCAGGACCGCCATCGATTCGATAGGAAGTACCGGAAACCTCGATTTGGCGCGTATGACAAGCGGAGCAATTCATGCCGATTTCCTGTCCGCTCTCCCCGCTGGAAACAGTAAATCCAACCGGCAATCCAGCGGGCCGGTTTGTTTCGTTGGGTAAATAACCATAACGACCAAGGCTTTCATCCATGAATGGTTTGCCATTTGGCTGCTTTAAGGCGACGATCCAGCGAAGTAGTATCAGCTGGGATCCCTGGTCGCGGCTATAGAAATCCTTTCTGGCAGAAGCTGTCCACTCTTTGCCTTGATCGACGATTACTGGTTCTGCGACAGATGAAATCGCAGGCAATAGCAAGGCAAATACTGAGGCGATACTGCCAATCCGGGATACAAACCCGATTTTCAACATTTACTCTCTCCTTGAAGAATGAATCAGAATATTCGTAAGTTCACCGCATCCTTGCCAATCTTTAATCATGTGTTGGCAGTGGATGAATCCTTCTCAGGCTAACGCCGCTCGCTACCCTGTGTACGGAAAGATAAGAATTTATGAGCAGATTAGAATTGATGACCAGGATTCGTCTTTTTTCCCAGTACTATCTTGGGTAACCACATGTGCTGCCAGTATCAAGCTTGGAATGGATGCGTAAATAGTATAGGACACGCCAAACGGGCGTGATAAAGGGAGAAGAGCAACTTTTTCTCGCTATTTGATCATTAGGGTGTGCTGAAAAAGCGATACGCCGTAGACCTGCTCATCAACTGAACGCTATGCGCTAATTTAAGTGTTGCGTATTCATTTGCGCGACCAGATCGTTTGCCCGATCTTTGCTGGCAGGGTGATTATCTTGTCTTGGTAATTTAAGCAGCAAGCTTAAATTTCTTATCTACATCATTATTGCTGAGAGCGCCAAGGCGCAATGTTTCGGTCAGTAATCAGCTGGTGTTTGCTGACGCTGGTATCATCAAAGTCGGCTTGCTCAGATGCATTGATTTGATATACCCCGGAAGCGACATGGATCTTGATGTATCCATCTGCAACGGCGATATGGTTATTGCCATCTTTCTGCATCTGGATACTGAAGCGCGTGCCAAAGTTCTTGATGATGGCATTGCCAACTTTGGCTTCAAGCTGATTGGTGGCGTTTTTTTTGATGTCAAAATAAACATTTCCCTTGAATAATTCAACTTGCAGCGGTTGGTCTTCTTTCACGGCGATAGAACTGCGCGTATCCAACGCCATATCAATACCGGGCGCTATCGCAGTGGCCAGTTGTTCTTCCGATGTTGCTTCATAAAACCGGATGCTAGGCGGTTTACCAAAATACCAGGTCATCAGACCGAGCATGATACAAACACTCATAATTGCACAATGCACTAAAAAACGCCGCCAACTGAAAACAAAGGTAAAGGGTTCTATCCCGGGTGGCTTAGGTTCCTGCATTTTATTTTGCAAAATATAAAATGAAAGTAGAAATTATATACTGACAGCTAAATTTTTTTAGCTTGGAATTTAGGGCTAATTCCCGATAAATGGGCATGGGTATTGATGCTTTCGTGGAGTGGTATCAGCAGGATAAAAGCCCGAAGAACTTCGGGAGTTATCTAAAAAGCATTGACGCGTTGCCGCTATGTCGCCGGAGGTTTGTCGGCACTGCTATCGAAATAGAAACGAAACAATAGCCCGGCTTTCTTATTTATTCGGTACTAACGTGCTGTCAGAGATGGATGATCATTTCGGCATTCACCCTATGGCCGTGAGTCGGGTTATGCGGCTATTCGAACAGAATAATTGGCATGAGTGTTGGAATGTTAGAATTGATGCTATTTTTACTTATTCTCCTCACCCTAATTTTTTATCATGCGCCCCATACTGGACATCGCCGCAGCCCTTGATCTGCAACCCAATGCACTGATGTGCTATGGCGAGTATATGGCAAAGCTTCGGTTGAGCGCCTTACCCAAGAAAGAGGCTAAGCCAAAAGGAAAAATCGTACTGGTTTCGGCGATTAATCCCACCCGCAGCGGCGAAGGAAAAACCACCGTTTCTATCGGCTTGGCACAAGGTCTTGCCCGCATCGGTCAGCGTACAGCACTTGCCTTACGCGAACCCTCGCTGGGACCCATCTTTGGCGTCAAGGGCGGCGGCACTGGTGGCGGCCGTTGCCAGCTCGAGCCCTCGGCGCGCATCAATATGCATTTCACGGGGGATCTGCATGCCGTCGCTGCGGCACACAACCTGTTGGCCGCCTTGCTGGATAATGCCATTCATTTTCGCAGCGAACTCGACCTGGAGCACCGCCAAGTCTTCTGGCGCCGTGTGTTGGATGTGAATGATCGCGCCCTGCGTGAGACCGTGATTGGGCTTGGCGGGCGCCTCAATGGTGTCCCGCGTGAGGCCGGCTTCGACATCACCGCAGCTTCAGAAGTCATGGCCATTCTCTGTCTATCTGAGGATCTCGCGGATCTAAAAGCCCGACTCGGGCGCATCCTGGTCGGATTTGACCGCTCGGGTGATCCGGTAACCGCGCAGAGCCTGCAGGCAACAGGCGCAATGGCGGCTTTGCTGCAGGATGCGATTCTGCCGAATCTGGTGCAATCCACCGAAGGCGTGCCCGCTTTTGTGCATGGAGGCCCCTTTGGCAACATTGCCCATGGCTGCAATAGCGTGGTTGCCACTAAGACTGCCGCTGCTTGCGCAGACTTTGCTGTGACAGAAGCGGGTTTTGGCTTTGATCTGGGCGCCGAGAAATTTTTTGACCTGAAATGCCGCAGCTCTGGTCTATGGCCTAGTGTGGTCGTGCTGGTGGTAACCGCGCGGGCATTAAGAATTCATGGTGGCGGCGACCCCATCCACTCCGATCCCATCCAAGAAATCGAATGTGGCTTGGAACACCTGGAGCACCATGTCCACAGCGTGCGCGCCTTTGGCTTTGAGCCGGTCATTGCCATCAATTGCTTTGAAGGCGATACCTCGCAGGAACTGACTGCCATTAAGAAGGGATGTGCCAAGCTTGGGCTGAATGCCGCCCTCTTTACCGGTTTTACCGATGGCGGCGCCGGGGCTGAAGCGCTGGCACGAGCGGTCACCACCGCTGCCGCTCAACCGACACCGCCTGCACGCTATCTTTATAGCTTGGGGTTACCTCCTGAGGAGAAAATTGCCGCCGTCGCTCGCACCATCTATGGCGCCAACGATCTCGAGTTCAGCCGCACTGCAAGAAAGGACCTGGAACGGGTTTACTTACTTGGTTACGACCGACTTCCCATCTGTATCGCCAAGACCCACCTGTCACTCAGCAGTGACCCAGCTCACGTAGGCCATCCCAGAGCGTTTGCACTGCCAGTCGAGTCGGTGCGTATCGCCGCTGGCGCCGGTTACCTGCTGGTGCTGACTGGCGACATCGTCACCATGCCCGGATTACCTCGTGACCCGGCCGCACACCGTATTGACCTGTCCGATGATGGGGAGATTATGGGCATTTGACCACCCTGCATGTTGGTGTGGGTTATGCTACCGTGAGCCGGGCAGTGAAACAGGCGGAAAAGAGAAGGCAAAAATGTCAAATTCAATGGTAGACCCCAAGTGCCCTTATGAATTCTGGTGATGCAAGAATGAGTTCGATGGTTTAGACGATGGGTTCTCATTCGCTGACGGCTTTGTATTCCTTTTGGGCATACTGCCGGTGGTTTCCGGTTGCTGTAATCAGTGATGCCATTTTATCGGTCCAGCGGAATAATTCAGATGTCTTCTCGGGGCTGGCTGCATAGACAATTCCGCTCATGGACAGTAGTGCAACAAGTGACCTTGATAGCATCGTGTGGGAAATGTTTGAGATATATATTCAGTAACGCGAGGGGGAGCGGTGAATTGGAGTGAGCAGATCGTATTATTGCTGGTTTCACTGGCAGCCAACGCCTTTTCGGCCTTGGCCGGAGGTGGGGCGGGGTTGATTCAATTACCTGCCCTGATATTTCTCGGATTGCCATTTGGGATAGCGCTCGCTACCCATAAAGTCGCCAGCGTTGCGCTTGGCGTGGGTGCAACATTGCGTCATTGGCGGGAAAAATCGCTCGATATTCGCTTTGCCATCTTTGTAATGGCCACGGGCTTGCCTGGGGTGGTGGCGGGAGCGGCAGTGATTCTTAACGTGCCGGACCGCGCAGCACAAATGGCGTTGGGTGTACTGACGATTGGCATGAGCCTTTACTCATTTTTTACGCCGCAGCTCGGGATGACAGCAGACTCGCGGCATCGTGATCGACAGGGATACCTTATAGGCGGTTTGGTGTTGTGTTTGATTGGTGTGCTCAATGGTTCATTGACTTCAGGAACGGGGTTGTTCGTGACTCTTTGGCTCGTTCACTGGTTTGGATTGGATTACAAGCAGGCTGTGGCCTATACCCTGGTTCTAGTCGGCTTGTTCTGGAATGGCGCCGGAGCGGTGACACTCGGCATGCTCGGTGAGATCAAATGGGACTGGTTGCCAGCGTTGTTATTGGGCTCAATGGTTGGCGGTTATCTCGGGGCACATTTCGCTATCGTCAAAGGGAATCGATTTATCAAGCGCAGTTTTGAGATCGTGACTTTTTTGGTGGGACTGAAATTGCTGGTTTAAATAAATAAGGTAGTCCCCCGGCTATGCCGGGAGACTATTAAAGGTTTGACCGTGTGATACGGTCACCCTGATTCTTTTAGCTTGATCAAGAGCTAGGAGAATCAAATGAGAGATTATCAGAGTTTGGCCCATACAACATGGGACTGTAAGTATCATGTCGTATTTATTCCGAAAAGAAGGAAGAAAGTGATATTCGGGATAATACGAAAACACCTTGGAAAGGTATTGCACGAATTAGCGGCGCAGAAAAACTGTCAGATAGTGGAAGAACATTTGATGCCTGATCATGTATATATATGCATCAGTATTCCTCCGAAGTACTCGGTATCTTAGGTAGTAGGATATATCAAGGGGAAAAGTGCAATATCGATAGCGCGAAAGTTTATGGGGAAATCGAGGAATTTCACAGGTGAAAGTTTTTGGACGCGTGGTTATTTTGTATCAACCGTAGGGTTAGATGAAGAGATGGTCAGAGAATATATCCGACATCAAGAGAAAGAGGATGAACATTATAATCAGCTCAAGCTTGGTATGTGATGCCGCCTTTAGGTGGCGCCAATTCTTGCCTCTTTGAGGGGCTAGCAGAAATAAGCCTCCGGCTTTGCCGGAGGTGATTTAACTGAGTCTTCATTGCGTTGGCCTGCGTGCTTCGCGGAACCAGATGCGGTATTGCTCCATTTTCACGCGCTGTTTCGCTGGGGCGTGGCGGCGGCAGGTGGCATATTCCTCCGTGCTGGACTCCGCGCCCCAACGTTCTTCAGCGCAGTCGTTGGGGTTATAAGCCATCTCATAGGCCGGCTTGCGTGCCAGCACCTCAGCCACAGAAAGCTCCCACAGACTGCCGTCCGTGCGTGTATAGCGAATGTTGCGTTCATGGATGCGTTTTGCGTGGTGTTGTTCGATTTCGACCTTGGCCTCCTCGGGACGCTGGCCGTTCAGCACGAACAATTCGGGGTGGCGCACGATCTTCTCGGCCAAACCATTTAGCACGTTAATCGCGATGATCAGGCGCATGTCGCGGGAGGGCGTGGAGTAATCTTCCCACGGGCCAATAGTCTGAAAAATCGCCGCGCCGCTGGGCATCGGGATGACACTGCCAGGATGCTTGCGGAAATATGCCTCGCTGTTGTTCACCGAGGCCACGCGGGCCTCGATTTGTTCTACTAAGGCATCCAGAGTGGCTTCATAAGCCTGCTTGGGATCAAGGCCGTTGGGGTTGATGAGCCTGGTTAACCTGGCGTAGAAATCGTCGGGAGAGAGTTGATCTTGCTCCACGGAAAAAGGGGCGAAGTCGGATTGGTCGGCTAGCTCACTATTGGAGAGCGCTCGCCACCTGCCTAAGGTCGTGCGGATCAAAGGCCGGAAAGCCTTGAAACCTGGTCCAGCGCTTGCGGTATTGGCAAACAGCATGGTGCCTTCCCAAACACGCTTGCGGGCCACCGTGTTGTCCGGCTGGGCATCGACCGCCAGCAAGCTGCCAGGGTGATCCGCCGTCTGCGGCAGCCATTCAACAACCAGCAGTACATGGCCGTAGGGGTCGGCATAAACCGTTCCCGGCCAGAGCATCTCCCGGCTAAGCGGGATGGGATACAGATCCGTGGACTCGTCTTCCAGTCCAGTCCGTAACGAACCTGAATGGATAGTATTCACCAGCTGTCTGCTGATTTTCCTGAAGCTGGCCTGCGAGCTGCTGCCGTGGGTAAATTCGGTCTCGATGGTGGCCGCGCCACAACGCGGCGGCGCTTTGGTCGAGCCACGCCCGCAGGCACGAAAGGCGAACGGCAGGCCGATTTTCCAGGAAAAATAAGCCCGCAAGGTGTAGGGCAGATCGGCGCAATCGGGGGTGAGTGGCAAGTTGTTGTCTTCGCTGAGGCCGAGATGGTTATGCAGAAAGTTGCGTTCGGTGTTGCGCAACACTGGTTCCAAGGAAGGAAAGCTGAGGTTTTCTTCGGGGGGGGCGCCAAACAACGCTTCGATCCAGGCAGAATAAAGGGCTTCAGTGGCAAGATTCCACACTTTGGTTCTTTCCTCTCTTTTCTGTATGCCTGATCCGTCAATGGTGAGAAGTTGGCAGGCGATCAGCCTGCCATCCCGGCTCGCTTCCACTCGATAATGTCCCTCGTTCAGCCTTGCCAATTCGGCGACAAGACTCCAAGGCGGGCCACCGCGGTGGCGGGATGGCAGGAGCATGCGTCGATCCTGGCTGTCGATCAGGGTCAGTTCCGACACGGGGCTATCCGTAGACACAGCCATGATCTTGACCTGCCCATCGGCTTTGGGGTTAAGGGGCGAGATCCAGATATGCGTTTCGCCAGCGTCTTCGCATGAATAATCCTCGGCCTGCGCCACTGAAATGCTGACCCATGCTAGCAAGCATGCGAGAAAAAGGCGCGTAGGCTGGGTCGGTAAACTCAAAAAGCAGCCTCGATCCCACTTTACTGCATCGAGACGCTTTGCTAATCCGCATAAACGAATATTACTTACCCTCAGGATGATGAATAGACTCCCTTGCAGTTTTTTCAGAATTAATTTTGAGAAGCTTAGTGTGATCACTTATGGACTCCTTTAAGGGATTTTTCTATTAGATAGGAGCATATCTTTCAAAGGAGTTTTTCCTTTTCAGGCAGTTAATTATCTGAAAGTCTAGGAAAATCTGGAATCAGAGTAAAGTTAAACATTAAATTACCCTAATCCATAGGATTCCACAGATTATGTGCTCACAGGTTTTACAGTTGCGGTAGCGTTAGACGGAGTTTTGCCTGTTTTGAGGTTGACGATTTTTTGGCCGGAATCGCCATAGTTTTGCCGGTTGCCGGATTACGGCCTGCACGGCCTACTACTGTTCCTTGATTAATGTATAGGCAGGGGTAAATTGTATTTTCTTTGAACGACATAGAGCAATTTTCCACAGTCTTGCTCACTGATTTTGTGGATAATAAACCAGGCAAATTTGAATAATCATTTTTATGGAGATACAGGGCTACTCTGTCAGCAATTTTCAGCTATGTTATTCGGCATTCAGGCTTTAGGAGGACTGAATTCACCAACCCTGAATTGATTTCTGTAATCACACGGCAAATCCACGTATGACAAAGTACAATAAACCACGCTATCTGATAGGTGCTGATGAAAAAAGGTAAAGGCCATCGCGTCAATTTGGAAATGCCGAGCAGGGTGGGGGAGTATCAAGTGCTGCAAGTGTCCTGCCAGCTAGTAGTTCGTTCCGATAATTGATTTCTCCACTTTTGGCAACTGAGGCGCATTTGCTAGAATAAAATCAAGACCCTCACGGATATTGACGATCATCGTTTTGATCTGATCCCCGGCCTCATGAGCCAACGTAAGCAATAATCGAGATTGACCTGCATGCCGAGTCAGGCGGGCAACCCCGTTTAGCAGCAAAGGGCGACTGGTAATCGCCTCCAGGTGTGTTTTGGGGTGGGCTAGACGGACATACCAACTCCGCCAATCGTAGATGAGCGCAACTGCTCGTGCTGAGAGGTTGCAGCGTTCCAAGTCATGAGGGGTATAACCACCCCAGCCCCATTGAGTCTTCAACTCATCAAAACCATTCTCGCAATCTGCCCGGTCCCGGTACAATTGCCCCAGGGCTTCCAGTGAATATCCCATCAGTCTGGCGAAGCTTGAACAGATAACGCTGATTAATCTCTTCCATTTCAGCCATCACCCCTTCATTGCCAAAAGCATTGTCGCCACGCATCAGAGTAGGCCGCTTCTCAGGAGCAAGTCCTTCGATCAGCTGCCGCAGACGGGGTAGGCTATGTTTGGCGGCATGGGATTTACCGCTTTGCACTTCAACATCAAGCACCAGGCGAACATTGCTGATTAAGTAAAGTATGCAGGGTGTGGCTTGGTCGTCCTGGCTTCCTGGGATTGTAGCCGATCTCAGCACCTATTTGACGGCCATACAACAGCTTGACGCTGCTATCAGCATCGAGAATCCAAGCAGTATTCAAGGCCTCGCGAGTACTCTCACTTAGCGCCGTGTCCATCCAGATCGTGCTCTTCATCAGCTGGGCCAGGCAGGCCGCGCGTTGCGCGTCATCACAACGCTTGGGCAAACTTGGCGCAAGCGCACTCAGCGCGCGGCGTAAGCTCTCATCGCTCATGATCTTGCCCATGCCGAGTATCTCAGGCGCAACTTCGTCTCCTCGTAGTCCGGCTATGTGCGCGTAACGTCGCTGCCCATCAAGAATGGATAGCAACCAAGTGCCCAGTCAATCAACCACCGCAGGCGCATTAGGGCTAGTGTAAGTAAGCGGGCACTCCTCTACCCAACGGGCAAATAAACCAGTCACTTCTAAGAATTCGGCAAAAAATACCAATTAACCCAAAGCCGTGGCGCTTCCGTTTTCGTCCCAGCGTACGTGAAATCGACCACCCGGGGTCGACAAGCACAACTCCTGTGCAGCTCGCTTCATCTCCCGCACGGCGCTGTCTACCGCCTTTACTACTTCTTTTTCATCAAAATCCTTTTCACCCATTGGGTGATTCCTTCATTCAGCCGTAAAACCTTTACAGTACTACGTTTACGGCTGTTTTTATAGGCTCAACTGAGGAAAATAGGTTAAACGTTTAGCGTGACTGTTAGATTAATTATTTTTTCATTTACTCAACTTATTGAAGTAGTAATAGATTTTATTTTTTATGAAATCCCCTGCTACAAATATGGAAAAATTACTTGACTAAAGTGATTAAGGTGA
>NZ_FNPQ01000030.1:0-33007 GCF_900107335.1 Nitrosomonas sp. Nm58
TCAATGTCGTCTTCCCATGATCAACATGACCTATCGTGCCAACGTTTATATGCGGCTTCAATCGCTCAAATTTACTCTTCGCCATGCTATATCCTTATCGCCAATTTTTTTACTTACTTTTATTGATAACTGCTTCAGCTACACTTTTTGGTGCTTCTGAATAATGTTTAAATTCCATGGTATAGGTCGCTCTACCTTGTGTAGCGGAACGTAAAACAGTAGAGTAACCAAACATTTCTGCTAACGGAACTTCTGCTCGTATAATTTTAAAACCCAGCGTATCATCCATACCTTGAATCATACCCCGACGTGACGACAAATCGCCAACCACATTCCCCATAAACTCTGCTGGTGTCTCCACCTCTACAGACATCATTGGCTCCAACAATACTGGACTGGCTTTACGCATACCGTCTTTAAATGCAATTGAAGCGGCCATTTTAAACGCGTTCTCATTTGAATCAACATCATGGTAAGAACCATCAAACAGTGCAATTTTAACATCTACCACTGGATAGCCAGCCAAAACTCCTGCCCCCAAAGTATCCCGCAATCCCTTCTCTACTGCAGGTATGTATTCACGAGGAACCACACCACCTTTAATTTCATCAATAAATTCGAACCCTTTACCGGCCTCATTAGGCTCCATTCTTAGCCAAACATGACCATACTGACCACGCCCACCACTTTGCTTGATAAATTTACCCTCAATCTCTACTTTTTTCTTGATTGCTTCGCGATAAGCTACTTGAGGCGCACCGACATTTGCTTCAACACTAAACTCCCTCCTCATTCGATCTACAATTATCTCGAGGTGCAACTCACCCATCCCAGATATGATGGTTTGACCGGACTCTTCATCAGTACGCACTCGAAATGACGGATCTTCTTGCGCCAAGCGATTTAAGGCAATCCCCATCTTTTCTTGGTCATTCTTAGTTTTCGGCTCTACGGCGACATGAATAACTGGCTCTGGAAAATCCATACGCTCCAATGTTATCACATGCTCCATGCTACACAACGTATCTCCCGTCACAACCTCTTTCAGTCCAACAGCAGCAGCAATGTCACCCGCACGCACCTCTTTTATTTCTTCCCTCTGGTTTGCGTGCATTTGCAATAACCTACCTATTCGCTCCTTGCGACCTTTTACGGAGTTATAAACAGTGTCCCCTGATGTAACTACCCCGGAATATACCCGGAAGAAAATTAACTGCCCAACATATGGATCGGTAGCAATCTTAAATGCCAAACTTGAAAATGGCTCATCGTCGCTCGCATGGCGCTCATCCTTTTCCCCATTTTCCTTAGTTCCTTGAATAGCAGGTATATCTGACGGAGATGGCAAATAATCGACGACCGCATCAAGCATGGCCTGCACTCCCTTATTTTTGAAGGCCGAGCCACATAGCATTGGAACAATCTCGTTACCCAAAGTCCGCGCCCTCAAGCCCTGCTTTATGTCAGATACTGATAGCGCCCCCTGCTCAAGGTATTTATTCATTAACTCTTCCGAGGCCTCTGCCGCCGACTCTATCATTTTCTCTTGCCAGAGCCTCGCCTCATTCATTAAATTTTCCGGAATATCTCGCTCCTCAAACTTCATACCCTGAGAAGCTTCCTCCCAATAAATCGCTTTCATTTTAACTAAATCGACGACACCCTCAAATCTATCTTCTGCGCCAATTGGCAATTGAATTGGCACCGGATGAGCTTTCAACCGCGTCTTTATCTGCTCTAACACACGCATGAAATTTGCACCCGAGCGATCCATTTTATTCACAAAAGCAAGTCGCGGCACTTTATATTTATTAGCCTGCCGCCAAACTGTTTCAGTTTGAGGTTGCACTCCACCCACAGCACAAAACACTGTACACGCACCATCCAACACCCTAAGGGATCTTTCCACCTCAATAGTAAAGTCTACGTGACCAGGTGTGTCGATTATATTTATCCGGTGCTCCGGATAGTTACCTGCCATCCCCTTCCAAAAGCACGTTGTTGCAGCCGAGGTGATTGTTATTCCACGCTCTTGCTCTTGCTCCATCCAATCCATCGTAGCTGCACCATCATGAACCTCCCCCAGTTTATGGGAAACTCCGGTATAAAACAAAACACGCTCCGATGTTGTTGTTTTCCCCGCATCAATATGCGCCATAATTCCTATGTTGCGGTAGCGCTCAATGGGCGTTTTTCTAGACACAATTATTACCTTAAATTTAAACTTTTATTTTGAACCAAATCATCTGATTCATAAAACCCTTCGCCACCCACTCATTCCCCCACTACTTGCGAGAGCAAAAAGTTTTATAGAATCCCATTAAAATCGATAGTGAGAAAATGCTTTATTTGACTCCGCCATGCGATGCACCTCTTCACGCTTTTTAACCGCGCCACCACGACCCTCGGAGGCTTCTATTAGCTCACCGGCAAGACGTATATCCATAGATTTCTCGCTACGTTTACGCGCAGCATCCCGCAACCATCGCATTGCTAACGCACTACGACGCACCGATCTTACCTCGACGGGAACTTGGTAATTAGCCCCTCCAACTCGTCGACTCTTAACCTCGACCACGGGCCGAATATTTGCCATCGCCTGCGTAAATACCTCGACCGGATCTTTTCCAGTTTTTTTCTCGATTTGCTGCATAGCACCATAGATAATGCGCTCTGCCACTGATTTCTTCCCCCCCGTCATCAAAACATTGACAAACTTAGAAACCTCAACATTATGGTATTTCGGATCTGGCAAAATCTCACGTTTTGGTACTTCTCTGCGTCTTGGCATTTACTAACCCCAAACTATCCTAGTTATCTTTAGCTACTTTATATTCGGTATGTTCAAAAACATATAACACTGAAAATCTCTTTATGATGCTTTAGGTTTCTTAGAACCATATTTCGACCGGGCATTCTTACGGTCTTTCACCCCCGCAGTATCCAAGCTTCCACGGACGGTATGGTAACGCACCCCCGGTAAATCCTTAACACGCCCCCCTCGAATCAATACGACCGAGTGCTCTTGCAAATTATGACCCTCACCGCCGATATAGCTTGTGACTTCATATCCATTTGTCAATCTAACCCGCGCAACTTTACGCAGAGCAGAGTTAGGCTTCTTAGGAGTTGTTGTATAAACTCGCGTACAGACCCCTCTCTTTTGCGGACAACTCTCTAGTGCTGGCACTTTGCTTTTTACACGCTTAGCTGTTCGCGGCTTTCTTACTAATTGACTTATGGTTGGCATAATATTTTATTTCTCAATTAAACCTATTTCTTTATTTTTCATCTCGATTTTGAATATTAATTAGATGCATCGCTTTAATCTTTGTTTTTTATCCGAGCTAGCTTTTTCTAAAGCTACCTACCGATTTATCTCTTTTGCTAATACAAACAAAAGATGCGGCTAAAAAGACTGCGGATTTTATGGGTTTTATCTATCCATGTCAAGAAGGGAGGATAAAATTTGCCATATTACTTATTCTATTTGCGACAATTAGGAAATTGCAGCGGAAATTCTATTATTGTTTTTTTAATTGGCTGCATAGCAGCCCGCAAAATATCTTTTTTTCACACTCGAAACCAGCACTATATCGCCTTGCATACTAGCCTGCGCTCTGAACTTCTGGTTTTTTATCAATCTGATGATTTCTTTTGCCAGCTCAACTTCGATACCCGTTTTCACAACCATTTTTTGCCTGACTTTACCCCCACTTACTTTTTTCAATTTGCCGCCTATCTAAACATCTTGCATCAACTCCACGGCCCGTAAATTTACCTACTAAAATCCAATATCCGGTTTAACTTAAACTCATTGTCAGCAGACACATTAAGCTCAAGCCCAGATTACCCCAACGAAGCACCCAACCCCTTGAAATCAAAATGGTTACCCACCTCCTTATTCACCTGATCAGCCGCATTTTTTTGATTTCTTGCTTATCTACTTCCGACACAATATCAAAAGGATGGGACGATAATTTCTGTTCATGCGACCATAATTCATCTTAAATCATTTTTTTCAACTCATCTCTTTCTCACTTTCGCTGCAATTCGCAGTCTTAGCGCATTCAATCTGATAAATCCTGCTGCATCCGCTTGATTATAAGCACCGCGATCATCTTCAAAAGTTGCTATATCGGGATCAAATAGCGAATCAGTTTTAGAATCACGACCAACTATCACTACATTACCTTTATAGAGCTTTACCCGCACCCAACCGTTGACATTTAATTGTGATTCATCAATCATGGCTTGTAACATTCTTCGCTCGGGACTCCACCAATACCCACTATAAATAAGAGTCGCATAACGCGGCATTAGCTCATCTTTCAAATGAGCCACCTCCCGATCTAATGTAATAGACTCAATGGCACGATGAGCGCGCAACATAATTGTGCCCCCCGGTGTTTCATAGCATCCACGTGACTTCATTCCGACATATCTGTTCTCAACCAAATCCAGACGTCCAATGCCATGCTTACCACCCAATTGATTCAGCCTCGCAAGAATTTCCGCAGGTGATAACCTTTCTTGATTCAACGCAACGATATCACCATGCTCAAATTCTAAATCAAGATACTCTGGCTCATCTGGCGCCTTCTCTGGCGATACTGTCCATCGCCACATCGATTCTTCGGGCTCTCTTGCCGGATCTTCCAATAAGCGCCCTTCATAGGAGATGTGCAATAAATTTGCATCCATGCTGTAAGGAGATCCACTTTGCTGCTTCATCTCAACCGGAATTCCATGCCTTTCTGCATACCCCAAGAGCTTCTCCCGAGAAGTAAGATCCCATTCACGCCATGGAGCGATCACATAAATATTAGGCTTCAATGCATAATAACCCAGCTCAAAGCGAACCTGATCATTTCCCTTACCAGTTGCACCGTGAGAAACAGCATCCGCCCCTGTTTCCTGAGCAATTTCAATTTGTCTCTTTGCAATTAGTGGTCTTGCAATACTGGTTCCGAGCAAATATTCGCCTTCATAGATAGTATTTGCACGAAACATTGGAAATACATATTCTCGAACAAACTCTTCACGCAAATCTTCTATAAAAATTTCTTTAACGCCAAGACTACGAGCTTTTATACGTGCAGGCTCAATTTCTTCTCCCTGACCAATATCGGCAGTAAAAGTAACAACTTCACACCGGTAAACATCTTGCAGCCACTTCAATATAACCGAAGTGTCTAATCCACCGGAAAAAGCAAGAACCACCTTTTTAATTTTTTTCATGGTAATAAAACAGAATCCAAACAGATTTATTGAAATATCCGGTTACTTAATTTCCACTTTGCCCAACAACAAATATTCCATTAACGCTTTTTGAGTGTGCAATCGATTTTCCGCCTCCTCCCAGACCACTGACTGCGGACCATCCAATACCTGGGCAGCCACCTCTTCACCACGATGAGCTGGCAAACAGTGCATGAACAAAGCATCCTTCTTCGCATAGGACATCATTTCTTCATCAACACAGAAATCAGCAAAGGCATTTCTTCGGGCCTCCTCCTCAGCCTCAAAGCCCATGCTTGTCCATACGTCAGTTGTTACAAGGTCAGCATTTCTCACAGCATCATGCGGACAAGCAAATTCCTCATAATGGTCGGTACTGTATAACCCCGCACGCTCCGGTTCGACTTCATAGCCCGGGGGCGTTGAAACATGCACATTAAAATCAAATATTTCAGCCGCCTGCAGCCACGTATTACACACGTTATTGGAATCACCGATCCATGCCACTGTCTTACCGGCAATACTTCCTCGGTGCTCTATATAAGTAAAAATATCACCTAAAATTTGACAAGGGTGATATTCATCAGTTAATCCATTGATAACAGGCACACGCGAACTTTCCGCGAAACGTTCGATTATACTGTGCTCGTAAGTGCGAATTATGACGATATCCACCATTCGCGAAATCACATGCGCTGCATCTTCTACAGGCTCACCTCGACCTAATTGCGTATCCCGGGTTGAAAGATAGACAGCGTTACCACCCAACTGATACATTCCCGCCTCAAATGATAATCGCGTACGCGTAGAATTCTTATCAAAAATCATCGCCAAAGTCCGGTCCACCAATGGCCAATATCGTCGATATTGCTTAAACTCATTTTTAATCCAACGCGCCCGCTCGAATAAATGTTCAAGCTCTTTGAGGGTTAAATCGTTAATCCTCAGAAAATGCTTTATTTGCATAAAATCACTGATTTAATTAGACAATCCAGGTCTGTCACGTGCAATTACACTCTCAGGTTGACTTACCAAGAATCTCTCAATAATTTCTGAAGCAGTATCCACAACTTCTTCAGCTTCCGCTTGATTCATTACCAGAGCAGGTAACAATCGCACCACCCTCTCTGAAGTTACATTAATCAATAGCCGATGTTTTAGCGCCTCCTTAACCAATTCACCGCAAGGAACAGGGAGTTCGACACCCAACATAAGCCCTTGACCCCGAATTTGTATCACATCAAGCCATTGAGCAAGTTTTTCCTTAAATCTATCTCGTATCAAACTACCCACCTTAACCGCGTTCTGCATCAAGCAGTCTTTTTCAATCACATTCAAGGTAGTCAGCGCTGCTGTACAAGCAAGTGGATTACCCCCAAAAGTCGATGCGTGATTACCAGGTTTAAACACACCTCCCGCCTCACCTTTTGCAATACAGGCTCCAATAGCTACACCAGAACCCAGACCTTTTGCCAATGTCATCACATCTGGCATGATACCGCTATGCTGGAACGCAAACCATTCTCCTGTGCGACCAATACCACACTGCACCTCATCAAGCATCAGCAGCCAATTATTCTGATCACACAATTGACGCAAACCTTGCAGATAATTGATTTGTGGAAAATTGACCCCTCCTTCACCCTGGTAAGTTTCTACCAGCACCGCTACGACATGCTTATTGTTATCAGCAATTTGAGCAACCGCATTGAGGTCATCGTATGGAACACGCACGAAACCTGCGAGCAATGGCTCAAAGCCAGCCTGGGCTTTACGATTACCCGTTGCAGTCAAAGTCGCCATAGTACGGCCATGGAAAGATCGCTCCATCACTATGATCGTAGGCAATTCGATCCCTTTATTGTGACCATGTAATCTTGCCAGCTTGATAGCAGCTTCATTTGCTTCTGCGCCCGAATTACAAAAAAATACTCTGTCCATTCCAGACAAAGCAGCCAATCTCCCTGCCAGCATCTCTTGTTTTTCGATATGATAGAGATTTGAAGTATGTATTAGCATACCCGCCTGTTCACACAGCGCTTTGGTCAGTTCAGGATGACTGTGCCCAAGGCCACATACGGCAATTCCGGAGAGAGCATCAAGATAACAATCACCGCGATCATCCCATAACCAGACCCCTTCTCCTCTGACAAAGGTTACCGGAAGCCGCAAATAAGTACTCATCAAGTTTGACACAGTGCTACACTCGCATTTTAAGTTTGAAGAAATAGAAAACAATACGGCGGCATTTGCCGCCGTAACCCATATCTTATATTAAATCTATATTTACTTATCTATATTTACTTATTTAGTAAGCTTTTTCAAGACCTTTTTTGTTTTGTGTTATTTTTTTAAACACAAAGCTATTTTATGATTGGATTAAAGCATCTTATCTGCTCGAAAGCATAAATTGATATATTCTGTCATCAAAATCTCCTTAGTCCCTCAGCGCTTTTAAGAGACTAGGTCTTACGATGAAATAAACAGAAATGGCATGTTAGAATATAAAATTAATGCTCTAGCGGTCTCATCAAGAAATAGCCATATCAAACTTTTCAGCTCAATTCAAATAAAATGAATATAACGAGCTGAATTCCGAACTCGATAAAATCTAACAAAATGAATCAATTCGCAAAGGAAACCTTAGCTATCAGTCTTGAAGAGGAGATGCGGCGCTCCTATCTGGACTATGCAATGAGCGTGATTGTTGGGCGTGCGCTACCCGATGTGCGGGACGGCCTAAAACCAGTACACCGGCGTGTACTGTATGCCATGTATGAACTCTCAAATGACTGGAATCGTCCCTATAAAAAATCAGCGCGTATCGTTGGCGATGTCATTGGTAAATATCATCCACATGGCGATACCGCCGTATATGACACGATTGTCCGAATGGCTCAGAATTTCTCATTACGCTACATGCTGGTGGATGGACAAGGTAATTTTGGCTCGGTTGATGGTGATAATGCCGCAGCCATGCGTTATACCGAAATTAGAATGTCGCGCATCGCGCATGAATTACTCGTCGATCTCGACAAAAATACTGTTGATTTTGGACCTAACTATGATGGCTCAGAGCAAGAACCACTCATCTTTCCAGCTAAGATCCCTAACTTGCTCATCAATGGTTCTTCCGGAATTGCAGTGGGTATGGCAACCAATATTCCACCTCACAACCTTAATGAAGTAATCGATGCCAGTCTTGTGTTGCTTTACAGCCCAGAAGTCAGTATAGATGAGTTAATTGAGCATATCCAAGCGCCTGATTTCCCTACAGCTGGTATTATCTATGGTACAGCGGGCATACGAGATGGCTATCATACTGGGCGAGGTCGGGTAATCATGCGGGCACGCACGCATTTTGAGGACATCGATAAAGGTAATCGCCAAAGCATCATCATAGATGAGTTACCCTATCAGGTTAATAAAGCCAATTTACTGATACGTATTGGTGAACTGGTACGTGATAAGCGGATCGAAGGTATTTCTGATTTGCGAGACGAATCAGATAAATCGGGTATGCGTGTAGTTATTGAGCTAAAGCGCGGCGAGATTCCTGAAGTAGTCCTAAACAATCTGTACAAAGAAACGCAGATGCAAGATACCTTCGGGATGAACATGGTAGCCCTGATAGATGGTCAGCCTCGCCTACTCAACCTAAAACAAATGCTGGAAGCATTTCTGCGTCATCGGCGTGAGGTAGTAACACGCCGTACTGCCTTTGAATTGAAGAAAGCACGTGAACGCGGACACTTGCTCGAAGGTTTAGCTGTAGCACTATCCAATGTGGATGAAATCATCGCTCTAATCAAAGCCGCGCCTACCCCTGCCGATGCTAAAAGAGCACTCATGTCCAGAACTTGGCACTCCCAACTGGTAGAAGAAATGCTGACGCGCGCGGCTATTGATGCAAAAGCTTTTCGCCCAGATGGGTTAACCACTGAATTTGGTTTATTTGATCAAGGATACCGCCTATCCGATACACAAGCTCAGGCGATTCTGGATCTTCGCCTTCAGCGACTTACCGGGCTGGAACAGGATAAAATTATTGACGAATATAGAGAAATCATCGATAAAATTATTGACCTCCTTGAAATTCTCGGTAATCCGGAGCGGATTACTACCATTATTGCTGAAGAACTCAACGCTATAAAGCAGCAATTTGGCGATAAGCGTCGCAGTGAAATCGTTATTAATACCCAAGATTTAAATACAGAAGATTTGATCACTCCGGCCGATGTAGTCATTACATTATCGCATGCAGGTTATATCAAGTCTCAGCTGATGGATGAGTATCGCGCTCAAAAACGTGGTGGACGTGGGAAACTGGCCATCACTACAAAAGAAGACGATTTCATTGACAATATGTTCATTGCCAATACGCACGATTACATTCTATGTTTTTCCAGTCTAGGACGCGTATATTGGATCAAGGTTTATAATGTACCTCAAGGTAGCCGCTCTTCACGAGGGAAGCCCATGAACAATCTAGTGCAACTGGAAAAAGATGAAAAAATCAATGCGGTATTACCCGTAAAAACATTCGACAACAATCGTTATATTTTTATGGCGACTGCTTTCGGTACTGTTAAAAAAACACCGCTATCCGAATTCTCACGGCCGCGCAATAATGGAATCATTGCAATTGGTCTTGATGAAGGTGATTATCTAGTAGGCGTTGCACTCACAGAAGGAAAGCATGATGTCATGCTGTTTTCTGATAACGGTAAAGCCATGCGCTTCGATGAAAATGATGTCCGACCGATGGGCCGCATCGCACGCGGCGTACGCGGTATGAAACTCGGTGCTGGCCAAAAAGTTATTTCACTGCTCGTCGCCGAAAACGAGGAACTCACTGTTTTGACAGCCACCGAAAATGGATACGGCAAACGCACGTCGATCAGTGAATATACTCGCCATAGCCGTGGCACACAGGGCATGATTGCAATCAATACTAGTATACGTAATGGCAAAGTGGTAGCAGCACAACTTGTCAAACCAGATGATGAGATCATGCTGATCACAACAGGTGGTGTATTGATCCGAACCCGTGTCAATGAAATTCGTGAAATGGGCCGCGCCACTCAGGGGGTTACTCTGATTAACCTAGATCAGGGTGAAAAACTTGCTGGACTGGAACGAGTGATTGAAACGGATGAAACTTAAAATCAATCTTTTACAACTGGAATACAGCAAGATTCAATTGAAATAAGTCAGGAATTTTCTTATGAACATAGTTTATAATTTCAGCGCAGGTCCGGCTGTACTGCCAAAAGAGGTTCTCCAGCAAGCTCGTGACGAAATGCTGGATTGGCATGGCAGCGGCATGTCAGTCATGGAAATGAGCCATCGCGGTGAAGAATTCATGTCCATTGCCGCCAAAACCGAAAGTGATTTACGCGAATTAGCAAATATTCCTGATCACTATAAAATACTCTTTCTCCAGGGCGGCGCCGCAAGCCAATTTGCCATGGTGCCGATGAACCTTCTGCATGAAAAAAAGAGAGCCGATTACATCAATACAGGTCAATGGTCACAAAAAGCTATCGATGAAGCGAAAAATTATTGTACGGTTAATATCGCTGCTTCATCAGAAGACGCTCATTTCACCTACGCTCCTGCACTCGATAAATGGAGAGTCGCCCCTGATACCGCGTATATTCATTACACAACCAACGAGACCATTGGCGGCGTGGAATTTAACTGGGTTCCCGATATCACTCAAGTGAAAGGTGGAAAAGCTGACATTCCACTGGTAGCCGACATGTCTTCCAACATTTTGTCTCGCCCACTGGATGTCACACCATTCGGACTTATTTATGCAGGTGCACAAAAAAATATTGGTCCGGCAGGGCTTGTACTCGTTATTGTACGCGAGGATTTACTGGGCAAGCCGATAACGGGTACGCCGACCATGTACAATTACAAAATCCATGCGGATTACGACTCCATGTATAACACACCGCCCACCTACGCAATTTACATCATGGGTCTTGTGCTAGACTGGCTAAAACAAAAAGGTGGACTGGCGGCAATGGAAACGATCAATATCTCCAAATCTAAGCTGCTTTATGATTTAATCGATTCCAGCGATTTCTATCAATGTCCGGTTGCCCGACCTGATCGGTCACGCATGAATATTCCGTTTACACTGAAAAATTCGGCGCTAGATAGTGAATTTCTAAAGCAAGCAAAAGCACGTGGGTTACTCCAGTTAAAAGGTCATCGTTCTGTGGGCGGAATGCGAGCCTCCATCTATAATGCTATGCCCTATGAAGGCGTTGTAGCCTTGGTTTCTTTCATGAAAGAGTTTGAGAAGATCTATGCCTGACCATACTCAAAGAATTTTTAATATCCTCACACTTAATAATATTTCGTCAATTGGATTGAAGCGATTTCCTTCTGATCATTACTATGTCAGCAGTGAATTATCTAATCCAGATGCTATTTTGGTACGATCGCACAATATGCTGGATATGAACATACCCGGAAGCGTCATTGCAATCGGGCGCGCAGGTGCTGGCACAAATAATATCCCGATTAACGAAATGAGTCTACGTGGCGTTCCAGTATTTAATACACCTGGCGCCAATGCGAATGCCGTCAAAGAACTGGTATTGGCAGGCATGTTAATAGCATCACGTAATCTGATTCCTGCATTTCGCTTTGTTGAAAGCTTGCACGGCGACGATCAGGCCCTGCACAAGCAAGTAGAAGATCACAAAAAGAAATTCTTGGGGATGGAATTGCCCAAACGGACGCTCGGCATTATTGGCTTAGGTAAAATTGGAAGGCTCGTGGCCGATGCTGCCATTAAGCTTGGGATGAAAGTATTAGGATATGATCCTAAAATTACTGTCGACTCTGCTTGGAGCCTGTCTTCAGAGGTACAAAAAGCTCAGAGCATCGAAGATCTGTTACGCCACAGTGATTTTATTTCCTTGCACGTCCCTCTGATGGATTCTACTTATCATCTCATCAATGATGAAGTGATACAATTTTTGAAGCGAAATACGATACTCCTTAATTTCTCCAGAGATACCATCGTTGACGAAGATGCAGTTCTCACTGGAATCAAGAATGGTAAAATTAAATATTATGTATGTGATTTCCCAAGTCAAAAATTACAGCATCATGAATCAGTAATTGCCCTGCCTCACCTGGGAGCATCCACTCAGGAAGCAGAAGAAAACTGCGCGATAATGGTCGTTGATCAAATGATGAATTATTTGCAACACGGCAATATCATCAATACAGTCAATTTTCCGAATATTGTTATGGAACGAGGGTCACACTATCGGATTGCAGTAGCCAACGCCAATGTTCCCAATCTTTTGGGTCAAATATCAACATGTATGGCAAAAGCTGGGCTGAATATACACAATATGACCAACAAATCGCGTGGTGAAATGGCCTACACCCTGGTAGATATAGATAGTCCAGTACCAGAATATGTGATTGGTGACCTTTCCAAAATCACGGGCGTTCTACTGGTACGCTATTTGCCCATTCCGACAGAAACTTCAGATTAATATTTATTTCCCATGACTGAACAGCTCAAACAGCTGCGAGATAAAATCGATTCGATTGATAACGAATTACTCAAACTCATCAACACACGTGCTGAGTTAGCACAACAAATTGGTCTCCAGAAGAATGGTGTAACCTACCGTCCTGAGCGTGAATCTCAGGTATTAACACGTCTGCAACAATTAAATCCAGGGCCACTCACCAACGAGCGTATCATACAATTGTTTACAGAAATCATATCGGCCTGCCGAGCAATGGAAGAACCATTAACCGTTGCTTATCTTGGTCCTCAGGGAACTTTTTCTGAAGAAGCTGTAACCAAACGCTTTGGCAGCACGGTGGCAACTCTAGCCTGCCAATCTATTGATGATGTCTTTCGTAAGGTAGAGTCGGGCACTGTCAGTTATGGTGTCGTACCTGTTGAAAACTCCACAGAAGGTGCCGTCGGCAGAACCATGGATTTGTTGTTACAAACTTCATTAACCGTATGCGGCGAAATCGAATTACCTGTCCATCAGCATTTGATGGCACAACAGACGGATCTAACAACTATTCAGAAAATTTACTCTCATCCTCAATCGTTTGCGCAATGTCTCGGATGGTTGAACAAGCATTTACCTAATTTGCAGGATATATCACGCATCGATACAGCAAGCAATGCCGACGCAGCTCGATTAGCGGCAGCAGACAAGAATGCCGCAGCCATTGCAGGGAAAAAAGCTGCTGACGTATTTGGGCTCACTATCTGCGCCAAGAATATTGAAGATGATCCGAACAATACCACCCGATTTCTAGTTATCGGAACACAGCAAGTTTCTTCCTCTGGCAGAGATAAAACCTCAATCATCATGTCGACAAGTAATCGGCCTGGTTCCATTTATGAACTATTGGCCCCCTTTGCCCGCTACCAAGTTGGTATGAGCCGGCTAGAATCCCGTCCTTCCCGTAAAGAGCTTTGGGAATATGTATTTTTTATCGATATTGAAGGCCATCTAGAAAATGAGAATGTTGCAAAAGCACTTGAAGAAATCCGTAACAAAGCAACTTTTCTTAAAATACTGGGCTCATATCCCGCTGCACAGTAATATGCTCCGTTGCTGACCTTAGTAATTTCTTTATTTCAGTTTTATTTTTTAAGTTTTAGCATCCTGACTTTATGAAACTTTGTGAACTTGCACCAGAATATATCCGCGCTATACAGCCTTATCAGCCAGGCAAACCCATTTCAGAGCTGGTGCGGGAGCTTGGTCTGGAGAAATACGGTGTTATCAAGCTTGCATCCAATGAGAATCCACTTGGAACAAGCCCATTGGCTATGGAAGCAATGACCAGCGCGCTTCAAGAAATTGCTCGTTACCCTGATGGAAGTGGCTTTGAACTAAAAAATGCATTATCGAAGCACTATGGCGTAAACGTTGATCAGATTGTGTTGGGAAATGGTTCAAATGATGTACTGGAACTCGCTGCCTGTATATTCCTGAAACCGGGCGCTTCGGCTGTTTATTCGCAGCACGCTTTCGCTATTTACCCCCTGCTGGCGCAGGCATTAGGTGCACACGGTATCTCCGTACCTGCCAGGCTTTATGGTCATGATCTGGTTGCCATGCTTAATGCCATCACACCGGAAACGCGCATCATATTTATCGCCAATCCCAATAATCCCACTGGGACACTCTGCGATGCCGATGATCTATTACGTTTTCTTGAGCGGGTTTCGCCGGACGTTTTGGTTATTCTGGATGAAGCCTACGATGAATATCTGCCTGAAGCTAATAAAGCCAATAGTATTTCTTGGCTGAGAAAATTTCCCAATCTGTTAATTACACGCACCTTTTCAAAAGCATACGGCCTTGCAGGTATTCGTGTCGGATTTGCGCTGACTCATCCTGATTTAGCTGATTTAATGAATCGCATCCGGCAGCCGTTCAATGTCAATAGTATTGCATTGGTAGGTGCGCATGCTGCGTTACAGGATATCGAATTTGTCAAGCGCTCCTATACGATCAATCGAGCAGGAATGCTGCAAATAACCAATGGTCTTCGTCAATTGGGTGTGGAATATATTCCTTCTTACGGAAATTTCATCAGCTTCCGCGTCAGAGGCGATATCACCAATACAATGCAAACCTACCAGAACCTGCTTCAGCAAGGCGTTATCGTACGTCCACTGGGTGTTTATGAAATGCCCCATCATTTAAGGGTTACCATCGGACTGGAATCTGAAAACCAAAAATTCCTGGAGGCATTGGAACAAGTATTGAGAACATCTTCCTGAACATCAATATCTTGGCATCGCGAAATTTATATCATCCATCCCAAGGCATGCAGATATGACATCTCCCCCCCTACATAAGCTAGTTGTCATCGGTGTCGGTTTGATTGGGGGCTCTTTTGCGTTGGCACTGCGTAACGCAGGGATGGTCAAGCATATCGTTGGTGTGGGACGTAGCCAAGAAAATATGCAGCGTGCTCTTGAACTGGGCATTATCGATGAAATAGCGAGTAATTTTGCATCTGCATTAAAAGGCGCAGATTTTGTCCTCCTCGCCATGCCCGTCGGCCAAATCAGTAACATCATGGTGCAAATCGCTCCCTGCCTGACACCGGGAACGATCGTTTCTGATGTGGGAAGTACCAAACAAGATGTAATAATTGCTGCCCGTACTCATCTTGTTCAGCACCTCGCTCACTTTATTCCCTGCCACCCCATTGCCGGAACCGAACTCAGCGGTGCCGAAGCCGCTAGCACCCATTTGTTCCGTGACAAGCACCTGATCATCACTCCTCTGGCAGAAAATAATGATCAAGCAATCAGCCTAGTGACAACCCTCTGGCAACATTGCGGCACAAAAGTCTCTTGCATGCCTGCCGATCAGCACGACCGGATACTTGCCACCATCAGCCATCTACCACACATCTTGGCATTTACGCTCATGAATCATGTTCGAGCCAGCATTGAAGACAAACCTGAAGAGATATTGCGTTTTGCGGGCGGCAGTTTTCGTGATTGCACTCGCATTGCAAGTAGTTCTCCGGAAATGTGGCGTGATATCTGCCTCGCTAACCGAGAAACATTACTCAAACAGATTGATACTTATCAGAAGGAGCTAACCGGTCTGCGCACTACTCTGGCAAATAATAATGGGGAAGCACTCAAGAAAGCATTTGCTAATGCCCGCGAGACGCGGCAACAATGGTTAAAGAACGATTAGATTCTCACAAGCAGTCCCAACTTATAGAGTACTTTCTTGCTAGCTTACGCTGTGTATATGAGAAAAGAAGCAAGTAGCGTGATCGAACTTCCTGTTGAATAAGTAGTCTTTTAATTGTTCATTAATCTTAATCTAAGAATAAAAAACCATTATGCACCGATACCTGGTTACTTTTACCGCTCTTGTCATATCCCTTATATTGTTTAAGGAAGTTAACGCCCAGCAACCCAACGCAGAATTACCTGCTGATTTAACTAAAATCACAACAGTTGAAGGTATCTCTGAATATCAGCTTGCCAATGGATTGCGCATATTGCTTGCTCCGGATAATTCACTCGACTCGATTACGGTCAACGTCGTTTATCTCGTTGGTTCACGTGATGAAGGTTATGGCGAAGCAGGCATGGCGCATCTGCTCGAGCATCTTTTATTCAAAGGAACAGAGCAATTTTCTGACATCAAAAACGAATTTACCAAGCGTGGCGCCCGCTGGAACGGTACCACATCCTATGATCGTACCAATTACTTTGAAACCTTTACCGCCAGCGCGGACAATCTTGACTGGGCGCTCAACCTGGAGGCTGATCGCATGGTCAATTCACGTGTTGCAAAATCGGATCTTGATAGCGAAATGACCGTAGTGCGCAACGAATTCGAAGCCGGTGAAAACAGTCCTTTTAGCGTACTCGCTGACCGCATGACCTCGACGGCCTATGCCTGGCATAATTATGGCCGCTCCATCATCGGTTCACGCTCAGATATCGAGAATGTACCGATTGAACGATTACAGGCTTTCTATCGCCACTATTATCAACCTGATAACGCTGTACTTGTCATTGCCGGCAAATTCGAGGAGGTTGATGCGCTGCAAATGGTAGCGCGTCATTTTGGCTCTATTCCACGCCCGACGCGCAAGCTGCAAAAAACCTATACGGTCGAGCCAACGCAAGATGGTGAACGTATGGTTAAGCTGCGCCGCGTAGGTGATACTCAGATTGCCGCCACACTTTACCATATTCCTTCTGGCGCACATCCAGAATACGCTGCGATTGATCTGCTGGTGACCATCCTCAAACAAGTTCCCGGCGGTCGACTCCACAAAGCACTGGTAGAGTCTAAATACGCAACCACCGTTCTAGGTTTTGATCGCCAATTACGCGAAGCAGGTTACGCTTTCTTCGGCGCAAATTTACGACCTGATATGCCGCTGGATACTGCGCGCGACACACTGATCAATACCGTTGAATCGCTCACTGCCCACCCGATTACTGCCGAAGAACTTGAACGTGCCCGTACACGCCTGCTAAACAAGATTGAGCAAATACTCGCTGATACGCGCGCACTCTCCACCACGCTCACTGAATACATTGCCATGGGCGATTGGCGATTGTTGTTCCTGCATCGCGATCGTCTCAAGCAAACGACCCTCGATGAAGTACAGCGTGCTGCTAATACCTATTTCAAATCAAGCAACCGTACACTGGGTTTATTCATTCCCGCTTCGACGACTGATCGTGCCGAGATACCGGCAGTTCCAGATGTAGCCCTCATGCTCAAGAACTATCGTGGTGACCCCAGCATAAGCGCGGGAGAAGCATTTGATCCCACACCCACTAACATTGAGGGAAGAATCATTCGTGCTACATTACCTGGCGGCATGAAGCTTGCCATGCTACCCAAGAAAACCCGTGGTAATACGGTCGTGGCATCACTTGTACTCCATTGGGGCGACGAGAAAAGCATGCAAAACCGGGCTACAGCATGCGATATGACAAGCGCCATGTTGATGCGCGGCACGAAACAGCATACGCGTGAAGCATTACGCGATGCATTCGACAGCCTCAAAGCACAGATCAGTGTGAATATCGAAGGCGTATCCATCGAAACAGTCCGCACCAATCTTCCTGATACACTTAGGCTGGTTGCTGAAGTACTGCGCGAACCCACTTTTCCTGAGAATGAATTTGAACAGCTAAAGCTCGCCATGCTGTCATCGATCGAAAGCAAGCGCAGTGAGCCTGACTCACAGGCAAGCTTGCTCATGGAACGTCATCTCGCTCCTTATCCTACCTCACACTGGCATTACACACCGACGCTAGAAGAGCGTATCGAGCGCCTTAATGCGCTGACACTTGACGAAGTAAAGCAATGCCATAGGGAGCTATTTGGCGCTTCAGACAGTGAATTTTCTATCGTGGGTGATTTTGAACCGGAAGAAACTAGCCAGCTCATGCAACAGCTTTTTGATGACTGGAAAAGTCCGCGCCCCTACCAGCGCATCCCTATGTCTTATCAAGACGTCACCTCCATCAATCGTAACCTTGAAACACCCGATAAAGCCAATGCCGTATTTCAAGCTGGCATGAACCTCAAATTGCGTGATGATAATCCTGATTATCCAGCTCTGATCGTAGGCAATTATCTTCTTGGGGGTTCGGCCGACTCAAGATTATGGCGACGCATCCGCGAACAAGAAGGCTTATCCTACAGTGTCGCCTCGACCCTCTCAGCCAGTGCTTTCGATGAACACGGCGAATTCAACATATACGCCATCTATGCGCCGGAAAACCGGGCACGTGTTGAGTCTGCCGTGAAAGAAGAATTGCAACGCGTGATGAAAGAGGGTTTCACTGCGGAAGAAGTTAAAGCAGCCAAAACAGGTTATTTGCAAGCACGGCGCGTCGCACGCAGTCAGGATAAGGTACTTGCTGAACGCTTGGTCAATTATCTATCACGCGAACGCACCATGCAGTGGGATATCGAGTTTGAAAGCAGAATTGCAGCGCTCACACCTGAATCGATCCTTGCGGCATTGCGTAAGCACCTCGATTTCAACAAGCTGACGATTGTCAAGGCTGGCGACTTCGCCAAGGTCATCGCCGATACGACTCCAGAGTAATCTGAAACAATCCAAATAGCCGCCATACGATGATAGCGAGGACACACACACGTTCACAGTCTGTAAAAAGATGCTGTACTCCGATTACAGCGCTGTGCGGCGCCCGCTCCTCGCTATCCTATCCGATGAAAGCTCCGAGACCTTTGCAAAACTCGTAATTTCTGAAGAAACCCTACAAATCCTGATTTTTGGCCGATGATCAAGTGATATTTCTGTAGCTTCTTCGCAAAAAGATCTGGAAGGGATCAAGCTAAAGCATTTCATCGGCTCAGAAGATGTATTTTTTCCTGAGAGAACCGCGGTATTAGGTGATCGACATACAACTTTGGCAACCTTTTCAGGTTATACGCCATGGCTTGTAGCATATAGCATATGCCAGGCATGTGCTTTGGCTAATCCCCGGTAACGCAGAACTTTACTGCCGAAGATACGCTCTACGACATAACGGACGAATGATCGGAAACATCATCTTCCAGATTCAAACCCAAAAACCGCATCACATGCAAATTCACGTTAGCCATGTCTTCAACCGCTTCATCGCTCTGGGTCCACCATGCCAAATACCAACCCAAAGCATTTTGAACAGCAGCAGACCTGGATAGGCAAGGTGTCCTGTGGCGTCAGATGCGGGCCGCGCGTAATACGGCGCAATTTGTTTGCTCTATCGGCGACCAATCAATCAGGTGATCAATTTAATTGAGAAAATTTCCTTTTCGCGTGCGGCGGGTGACATCAAAACCTGAGAAGTTTATGTTATAAGCGTAATGAACTAATTAAAAACAATATTATACCAATCTCCAATCATCACCAGACCTCTACCGCGCAAAGGTCTCGATCCAGGGAAAGAAGCTGTGCCCCATGCAATATGATCAATTATGCGGCGCAGTTTTCTGCCGATTCGAGTCTGCCTAGGTAATAGGTATCCTGGGTTCTGGCTCGCTCGCCGCAAAATCGAGTTCTACCTTCGCACCATCTGGGTCATGACAAAAAAGCTGCCATGTTTGCTGGTCCACCAGTCGATGCAGTTTGAATGCGATGCCATGCTGGCTTAGCGTATCTATGACTGACTGGAGATTAGATCCAGTAAACGCCATATGATCAATGACGCCCTGTACGTCTGCTGGCAATGGCCTTCCTGCGATGATATGCAAAATAGCCTGCTCGCCTGAATAAAGCCAGGCGCCAGGAAAAGTGAAGGATGGGCGATAGCCTTCTGTCAGCCCAAGCACATCAATATAAAAAGTCTTGCACTTTTCCAGATCGCTGGTCAGCACTGTAAAATGGTTCATACCATCGATTGCCATGCTGATCTCTCACAGTCCATCAATTTACTTTTTTTCATATAGTCTAAGTGAATCCGTGCCTTAAGCACATTTTTCTCGAAATGCGTTAAAACCCGCGCTAACTTATAAATCGGTTAATGGATTATCTGATCTAGGCCAAAACAAAATTCCATTGATCAACCCTCCCCCATGTTGAATATATGGCAAAGCGGCGCGGCGCAACGTAACATGACAGAAAAAAGCACGATTTAACATCGAGGTATTCACAAAATGCCGCACTAGCTTCCAGATTGAAAGTACTGATAAAAAATCAGTACTTTCAGTGCATGGTGAAGGCCGAACTAAGCTATTCTATTATCAATGCATCAAAGTCGCTTCAATCTCTGCAAAAGTCTTGGCAACTTCCGTAAGTAGAATAGCAGTGCCTAACTGCTTTTCGATTTGTGTTAATGAAAAAATTCCGCATACCAATGGAGCACCCTCGGCATCTTCCTCTATTACCAAGGTATGCTGTCGACCAGCATCACGCAGACTCGCGATCACATGGCCAACTTTGGCATACTGCACTTCCTCGATGGGAATCGCTTCTAAGCAATCGAGTGGTGTCATGATATCCGAAACCAGAATCTCACCGTATTTCACGCGCCGCTCTTGGATGAAGCGCACGGGCTTATCCCCGAGAATATCGGAGGCAGTAATTACCCCCTGGAGAAGATGATCATCATTTAATACAAACAACGAGCGCACACTTCGTTGCATCATATATATATTGGCCAACTCCATGGTTGCATGTGGTTCGATTTCAGCAACATGAGTATGCCGCAAATCAGTCATAATTTCGAGCGCTGGCGATTCCATTGTTACAGATTTTGGTAGGGCCAGGTGAGCGATCCGAACAGTGCCTGTTAAGCGCTGCGCAGGAAGTATAGGGTATGCGAGCATGATAATATCCTCCTAGTTGGTGGATAAGTACGTGAAATTGAGAAGGATTAAAACTTCGGACTATCCTTGTCACCACTTTACGCTCATCAAAATGAAGGGTCAATATGGAATCTCTCCAGGAATAAAATAGCCAGGAGGCTTAAGGAGTTAATTCACCATATGACATGGTCTAATAGACCCGGATATTCCAGTTAGATGCAATCCACCTTCGCCTTGGTTCTGGATCAGTGATCGATAGCAGAAGCAGCCCGAAGCCTAGAAATTAATGCCAACATGCTCAGGCGATGGATCAAGGAATATCAGGTAGATGATGATGGGCAAGCATTCCGTGGCAATGGGAAACTGACGCCGGAACAAGAAGAAATCCGACGTCTGAAAGCACAGATCAGGCAACTCAAACTGGAGAGACCGATATTAAAGGAGGCAACGGTCTTCTTCGCGAAAGAAACGAAGTGAAATATTCGTTCATTACCCAAAAGAAGAAGACCTGCCCAGTTGGCTTAATGTGCCACCTATTGGGTGTGAGTCGTAGTGCTTACTACGATTACGATCTGCGCGCTGATAATCGTTCTGTAGAGCCGCATCATGAGGAAATGCTTGAGCTGGTTCGAAACATAGCCAAAGCCAGTGATTACACCTATGGCAGCCGCAGGACAAGAAAAGCGCTGAATGCATTGAGTTACCCGGTTGGCCGTTGGAAAGCCCGAATCCTGATGCGGGAAGCCGGAGTGCACGTAAAATATCGGAAGAAATATAAAGTAACAACCATTAGTAAACACAAACAACCGGTGTTTGAAAATAGATTGAACCGGCAGTTTGATGTTGCAAACCCGAATCAAGTCTATGTTAGCGATATAACGTACATCTGAACGCAGGAAGGCTGGTTGTATCTGGCAATTGTCATTGATTTGTTTTCTAGAAAGGTTGTTGGCTGGAGCATGAGCTCGAGGATGAAAGCAAGGTTGGTTTGTGATGCGTTGAAGATGGCCATCTGGCAGATGCCGACCGCAGGCTGGCTGATTGTGCATTCAGATCGCGGATCACAATATGCTAGTAAAGAATATCGGAGATTATTGAAATCTTATGGTTTTATCGGCAGCATGAGCCGTTTGGGTAACTTTGTTGGGACAATTCAGTCGCTGAAACCTTTTTTGGCAACCTTAAGCAAGAATAGTGCCAGTAGCAACACTACCAAACCCGCAGTGCGGCGCAGCAAGATGTATTGCAGTATATTGCTGTGTTTTATAACAGCCCTCGGCTGCATTCATACCCGGGATACAAAAGCCCCAATCAATATGAAACAGAGGCAGCAAAAATGATAAAAGTTACTTAACTGGGGTGCCCAGAATTAATTGACTTCGTCACTCGAAGTTTTTTTCCACTCATTCTGAGCGAGTACATCTGCTTTGGGATAACGCTTGTCAGGAGCCAATTTGCACCAGCCATGGCGGTACAGTAGGTGGGATGCGCAAGCTGAAACTGATCGGGCAAGAAAAAATCAGCGGGCAATTCAGGTTCGTTGCAACCATTTATAATTTGGCGCGCATTGGGAGCTTGACTGGTTGGTGGTCAGGTTCACACACATAAAGGTAGTACACCCAAAATCCGCCGAGAGTGTACGGATAAGGGTAAAAAATCAGGGGTTACAGAAAATTTGAGCAAAAGCTGCTCAAAAAACGAGCAACTTTAGAAAAAATATTTTCAAAAAACAATCGAAATACTTGCGGTCGTTTAAAAACATAGTTTCAGACCGAAAGTGCCGAGTTTTTCAATGGCCTGTTAAGCGCGCATCAAGTGCTTGCTTAATTTCGCTAACAATCAAAATACCTCCTGCTGATGCTTTTTCTATAAAGGGTGCTAGAAAAGCAACTTCTTCTTCACGTGAAAGATTCTCGCGCCGCCGTCCACCACGGGTAGACTTCCCTGTCTCACGCATGCCGCCATTGCGGATGAAACACATTCGAAGCTGGCACGCCCAGCCTACTGAAACACCTGTTGCTGTAGCTGTCTGCTTCATTGATCATCCAAATTCCAAAGGTAGCACTACAGCTTGCGCCTGTCTTAATTCCTCTATTGTTCTTGAATTAACCAGCAAATCCTTTGCTTATTTCAACACCTCTTTTCCACTCGCTACTCGTGCCATCACAATATTTCCTTTCATAAGTTACTTCTATTGTTTCACTTATGAAATAGAAATGGAATAATTTGCCTAAACTGTCGTCCAGAAAAGCCATCAAAGAATGGTGAGAATACCTCCCTCGCGTGCGCACGGATTGTATAGCCTCGCGCCGCGCCGTCATGCCATCCATAGCATGTCATTACCGTTAAGTCCAGATCCAGTATCAATCCATCAACGTGAAGATTGCTAAAAAAACAGCCATACAATCGACTCCATACCTACATGTTGGTGCCTTGATCAAACCTCCTGAATAATCGCTTGATTGCTTTTAAATTTTGGCCATTCGCTTAAAACCAAACAGCTTCTAAGGCCCCGGTGACACTCGACCTTTGCCGGAAGGTTGCTTCCAGTTAGTTTCCATAGAGATAGAGAGCATAGGTATTGAACAGATAGATCGATAGCAGGACCAGGCTGGTCCAGCCTATGGTTTTGAACAGTTGTTTCTTAGGTCGATAGAATAGACCAACGATAGCGATCCCGCTCATCATCATGGCTGACAAAGCCGATACCACATGAGACTGAGAGACATTGGAAAGCAGGAGGCCCGGCAAGTAAAAGAGGTCGTCAATAGCCAGGATGGCCATGTTGAACAGATTGCTGCCGAACAGGTTGCCCAGGGCCATGTCCAGCGCCCCTAGGCGCACGGCAGCTATTGACACCGCCGCTTCAGGCAAGGAGGTGGCAGTGGCCACGAACAGAGTACCGACAAAGCTCTCGCTCCAGCCCATGATCTCCGCCATATCCTTGCTCACGAAGGGCAGTCAGGTGCCGGCTGCTACTATTATAACGGCCGCCATGGCAAAGCCAGTCACCGCCTGTCTGAGGGTAAGGTGCTTGTAACGCTGGCTGGCCACGTCCGCCAATGGCAATCCCTGCATCTGCTCGTAACGGAATATGGTACGCATGGCCAAGGCATAAATGACCAGAATAATCGGCACATACAGCCCGACATGAGCGAACGACAGTTGCATGCCAGTTTGCGATAGCAGCAGGCTGATACCCACGAAACCAATGAGAATGACTCCGAAGCCCGCAGACAGAACATGTCCGATGTTGGCCCGGGTATAGACCGACTCTTCGCGATGAAGAAAGTCAAGGATAACGATGAACAACAAATTAAGCACGCAAGAACCCAACACATCGCCGGCAGCGATATCCGGCGTCTGAGCGACCGTGACCGAGCTGACTCCGCTAACAAGCTCCGGTAAGGAAGTAACCGAAGCTACCATTACTACCCCGATCCAGGATCGGGACAATCCCAGTTTCTCGCCAGTCATGTCACCGTAAAGGGACAGACGGTAACCAGCCACCGCGATCAGGATCAGACAGAGGGCAAATTTAAACCAGACCAGCATGACTAAGCACCATTGCACATAAGTATTATTCGGTAAAATACATTGATAAGAACGAAATAAGTCAGGAGCGCCAGTTCGCTCAGAATCACCGCAGCCATAAAATCAACGGTAGCAGTAAATCTGCTCGTGTAAAGGAAAAACACATACTTTTTTTCACTTAATACTTCATTTTGCATCCCCTTAGAATCTGAAATACCGTCACACAAACGCATAGGGATTATGCGCAAAAATACGGATATCACATGCACTCTGAATCAGAAGCATGCCAACGGCACAGCATTTGCTTTATTCAGGTCTGCAAACGACTCGATCAAGTCACTCAGCTTTAAAATCAATTAATACCGTTGCAACAATGAATAAGCAATTTTAGTCATTATCCGAATAAAAAACTGCTCTAGAATAACCATGAAAGGCGATCAGTAGCCATAACGACTCATCATTCGACAAGACTCTCTATATGAGTACTACCGATATACCTGAAGACCATGCTTTCCACGTTCTGAAAGCTGAAGACGTCTGCATGTTGCTGGAAGTTACCCCGGATCGTGGGCTGACATCCGAAGAAGTCGCACGTCGCCGCCAAAAATTTGGCAATAACGAAATCGTAGAGACGGCAGGGCACCCCTGGTGGCGCATACTGTTCGATCAATTCACCGATTTCATGATTCTCGTGCTGATCGCTGCAGCCATCGTATCTAGCGTAGTAGGCGAATTTACCGATGCAACTGCAATCCTTGTCATTCTCCTCCTCAATGCGCTGATTGGTTTCGCGCAGGAACTCCGCGCCGAACAAGCGGTGGCTGCCTTGAAGCGCATGGGACACGCAATGGTGCGGGTACGACGCGAAGAGATCGCTCACTTGCTAACTGCGGCAGAGCTTGTCCCCGGCGATATCGTATTACTGGAGGCTGGCAATATGGTGCCAGCAGATATTCGTCTACTGGAGGCGATAGATCTTGAGGTTGACGAAGCGGCACTCACGGGTGAGTCCGTACCAGTGAGCAAAACTATCGATTCCATGCAGGACAGAGACGCGATCCTGGCCGAGCAGCATAATATGCTGTTTCGCGGCACTCTTACCACACGCGGCCGGGCAATAGGAGTGGTGACAGCCACCGGAATGCTTACCGAGTTGGGTAAAATCGCAGCCATGCTTAGCAGCGAAACAGTCCAAAAAACCCCGCTACAAAGACGTCTTGCGGTGTTTGGCCGCAAGCTGGCGCTGTCGATATTAGCGATTTGCACGATTATCTTCGTGGCCGGCTTATTACGCGGCGAAGATGCCATATTGATGTTTTTGACCGCAATCAGCCTCGCCGTCGCGGCGATTCCCGAGGCGCTGCCGGCTGTCGTGACGATTGCGCTCGCGCTGGGCGCACGTCGTATGGTGCACCAGCATGCACTGATGCGGCGTTTACCCGCAGCGGAAACCTTGGGGTCGGTCACCTTTATTTGTTCCGACAAAACAGGAACATTAACCAGAAACATCATGCATGCGGAATTATTTTATGCGGCCGGTGCTGAATACCCCACGCTTCCCCTCCTTGCCGATACCCAATCCGAAGTTAAGCTGTTCACCCATGCGCTGGCGTTAAATCACGATGTGGAAAGAAATCTGGCCGGAAAACTGATCGGGGATCCGACCGAGATTGCACTGTTGCAGGCAGCACTCGATGCCGGCGTCGTCTATGAAGTGTTGAGCAAGGCATGGCCGCGCATCGCCGAGATTGCATTCGACTCGGACAGAAAGCGCATGACCACTTTTCACCAAAGCAACGAGCAGCTGCTTGCCATTACCAAAGGCGCACCGGAACAGGTATTGGAACAATGCACGAGTCATATCGCAGGGCAACTCGACCACGCTGTTATGCTTGACATTGCGAACCACTGGGCTTCGCGGGGCTATCGGGTCATTGCCTATGCTTATCGCGACTGGGCAGCGCTGCCGCAACACATCCATGCCAATAGCGTGGAACAAGGGCTGACATTTCTCGGCTTGGTGGGGTTAATGGATCCGCCACGTGACGAAGTGCCAGCAGCCGTACAGGAATGCTACCAAGCCGGAATTACACCCGTCATGATTACCGGCGACCATCCGGCGACTGCACGTGCGATCGCAGAGCGAATCGGCTTGGTGCATGAACACGCCGAGGTTATCACAGGAAAACAGCTCGAACACCTCACTGACGAGGAACTGGCCGATCACATAAAACACGTACAGATTTATGCACGTGTCTCACCGCAGCAAAAAATCCGCCTGGTACAACTATTACAGCAGCGTGGTGAATATGTCGCTATGACCGGGGATGGGGTGAATGATGCGCCGGCATTGAAAAAAGCCGATATTGGTGTCGCTATGGGTAAAAAAGGTACGGATGTCGCCCGTGAGGCCGCAGATATGGTGCTGATGGACGACAATTTTGCCACAATTGTGCACGCTATCCGCGAGGGGCGACGACTCTACGACAATGTTCGCAAGTTCATCAAGTATGCGATGAGCAGTAACTCGGGTGAAATATGGACATTATTTCTGGCACCGTTTCTCGACTTACCGATACCGTTACTCCCCATTCATATTTTGTGGATAAATCTGGTTACCGATGGTTTACCCGGTCTGGCATTGACTCAGGAGAAAGCAGAGCAAGGTATTATGCAGCGACCGCCGCGGCACCCGCAGGAAAGTATTGTTGCGCACGGTATGTGGCAGTACATTTTATGGATCGGATTGTTGATTGGTGCGTTGTCGTTGTTCACGCAAGCATGGGCCTTGCAAAATAACATCGAAAACTGGCAAACGATGATCTTCACCGTACTGACGTTTTCGCAGTTGGTTAATGTGCTGGCAATCCGCTCGGAGACACAATCATTATTTACAATGGGCTGGTCGACGAATCGAGCGCTGATTGGCGCAGTCTTGCTGACTGTCCTGTTACAGTTAAGTGTGATCTATATTCCCTTATTTAACGACATCTTTCATACCGCACCCTTATCAGCGGAAGAACTCCTATTCTGCTGCACGATGCCGTGGATCGTACTACTTGCTACCGAAATAGAAAAATGGCTGAGGCGCCGCGGCATCATTTATCGTAATTCCAATCGTTTCTGTCAGGCGGACATCAGAAAAAAAAGATAACTTCCTTTACTGATTTCTTTTATTTTTAATTGTGTTTCGCTAACGTTTAATTTCAAATCCCTTGAATGACTGGCGGGCGCGCTGGTAGGCCAGCGCCGCAAGTGCCAAATCCCCCAGGGCCAAGCCGCGAAAAATGAATGCGACCTTCTCATCGTCAGAGCAGCGTCCAGCGATATCACCATTAACCAAGCCTGTCAGATCTCCATTAACCAGCTCAGGATCAACCAGAGGTGTCGGCATCTGTGTTTCCTGCTCGAGATCATCAATGATAATGCGTTCGAACGCAGGCATACTGTCTTTTAGCCAGGATGCCGCTAAATCAACTGCTGTAACAAACGTACCGGGCTTCAACCAACGTGCATCAAGAAAAGGAACCAGCTCAGGCGAAAGCATGACGGTCGAAATTACCAGATCAGCATCACTCACCGCTTCCTGGGCACTCCTGCTGGCAACTGCCGACAGGCCCAGTTTTTCCGCCGCCTGACACAGTGCCTCTCGATTTACGCTTCCGCGACCGAACGCACGAATTTCTTTCAATGGAAACAGGGCAGAAAAAGCCTGCAAATGGCTGCGTGCCTGGACACCGCAACCGATAAATGCCGCAATCGAAGTATCAGACCTTGCCAGTCGCCTGGCTGCTACTGCACTCAGCCCTGCCGTACGCACTGCGGTGATCCAGTTACCATCCATGACAGCCAGCGGCAGGCCGGTATTGCTATCAAGGAGGGTAATCAATGAATTAATATCGGGCAGACCACGCTCCCGATTGTGCGAATTGAGAATAAGCGATTTCACCGCCAGGAAAGGGGGATCGTCCGCCGCAGATAGCGTTGCCATCATATATCTGCCATCCGGTGGCGTAATGACCGCCTTCGGCGCATTCCAGACCTGTGACTGTCTGCGTCTGCGCAAAAGGCGCTCAATACTTTCAATGGCATCCTCTATGGTGAGAGACAGGCTCTCAAGCGTCTTATGGGACAGATACAATAAGCTTTCCGGCGTTTCCATTTTCATTGCCTATTTTTGGTTACCTTGATCACTCCAGACAGTTGTTATGAAAAGCACATACCTATTTATAGGTGACCTAAAGCAAAGTTCTTATCATCAAAAATGACTCAGCGTCTGTGAAGAAATCATAGCGAGCACCCAGAGTGCAAGGCGCGCGGCGCGCAGTAGATTTATTCGCAGACTGTGCGTGTCCATCTCAAAATATCCGCCATTCCCATAGCACCTGCTTGACGCGCCACCTCGCGACCATGCTGAAACAGTATCAGCGTCGGGATACTGCGAATGCCAAACTGAGCGCCCAACAGCTGCTCAACCTCGGTGTTGACTTTAGCCAGACGCACTTTGGGCTCAAGTTGTGTCGCGGCCTGAGCGAATTGAGGCGCCATCATTTTGCAGGGACCGCACCAGGGCGCCCAGAAATCGACCAGCACCGGGATATCATTATGGCTAATATGTTTCTGAAATCTGGTCATCGTCAATTCCACGGGATGACCATTAAACAGTAACTGGTGACATTTGCCGCATTTCGGTCCTTCGCCCAACCGCCCGGAAGGAATACGATTGATAGCATCACACTGCGGGCAAACAATATGCATCGATTCACTCATGATATCTTCCCAATCAAAGGTTATTGTGAAATCACCTGTTAACCAGACTGCACCCTAAGCGGCATCTTACCTGACTTGCTCACTGCTGCGCGGAATAACGGGTCAGGGCGCCAATTTATAAAATCGTACCACATCCTCGAACATGGCATCGAGCGCGCCCTGATGCAAGTAAGGCATATGCCCGCCGTGGTAGACCTTGAGCTGAATATTATTGTGTATCAGTGGATCCAGCGCCATTTGTTTGATCAGGATCTCGGAGGCATAGTATGGCGTGACCAGATCGAAAATACCATGCACAATCTGAACTTGCATATCGGGATTCAGGTTCATGGCCTGTTTCAGATCTGAAACTGCCTCGACAAAGCCTTGCTGCCCGCGAATCCCGGATCGCCAATTCCATGATTCATAGACCTCCTCATTTAATAACACAAAGGGTATGCTGGTTTTAAAATTCAGGCGATTACGGACGTAGCTATTAAAAGCCGCCGTCATCGGTGCATTGAGACGATCGAGATAGAAATCACGACTGGCAAGCAGCGGTTCGGCCGGCTCCGGATCAATCAACGCAATCGATCCATCATACAAACTCAGCACACGGTGCTGGTCAGCGAGCAGCGCCTTGGCAAAGCGCGCGGGAGGAACACGCCCCACGCCACGCAGCAGGGTATCCTTCTCCAGTCCGATCAATCTGCTGGTTTGATCGAGCCAATCCTGCTTGAGCGTCCCCGCGGCCAGTCCGCCAAGATAGTTGGACAAGGCGGCACGCTCCACTTCCGCAAGCGAGGAACGGGGATCGTTCGCCTGGTAATTTGTCTGGTTACTGCGCTTATGGATTGCTGCGATCGCCGCGTAACTCGGCAATAAGGACACCCAAGGCCAAAGACTACGCTCATTGTCCCAGATAAAACTAAAATCCAGTACTGGCGAGATGAGGATCAGACCGCTTGGCGCAATGCCAAAATCGGATTGCAGCTGCCTGGACAGGCGCGCCACCCGGAATCCTCCATAGCTCTCACCGACCAAGTAAATAGGCGACAGCCAGCGATTTTCCTCAGTCAGATACGCACGAATAAAACGGGACAGAGAGGCCGTATCTTCCTTGACTCCCCAGACCTTGGACCGGGACGGTACGTCCCCGGAATGACCTGATTTCTGTTCTTTTTTATCGTTTTTTTGACTGTTTTTGCCATGCTTCACCTCATGGCTATAACCCGTTCCCACAGGATCAACGAAAACCAGATCAGTAAACACCAGCCAGCTTTTCGAGTTGTCCACGATGCGCGCCGGCATCGGCGGCACGGTACCATCTGCATTGAATACGACGCGCTGCGGTCCGAGCGCGCCGAGGTGGAGATACGCGGATGCGGCGCCGGGACCGCCATTAAACACAAAGGTCAACGGCCGAGGGCGCCCGCCCTGTCGTTCTACCTTGTATGCAATATAGAAAATCTGACCAATTGGTTTTGACTGTTTATCATAAGTCGTGATCGATGCAGCAGTCGCCGTATAGTCAAATTTTGCCTCACCCGCCTTAAAGGTATGCGAAGTAACCGAACGATTGGAAGCATCAAGCATGCCCGCTTCACCCAAAAGCTTGGATTGCACTTCAGCCTTCTCGGGCGCGCTCATTACGATCGTTACCTGCAACAAGCAGAACCAGGTTATAACGACTATCCATAAAAAACGTAAATCCAAATCAAACTTCTTCATCATCGTCATTTCCTTAGACAGATAATTTAACATCCCACCTGCCGCCATTTTTCTCGGCAGCTCATCCATCAAATCTTTAGCCAGAATATTTCATGAATTCGCGTGATGATCACGCAGGATTTTGATTAATAGGGAAGTTTTGAGAAGGAGGGGTGTAGTGATTCATACACCCGACTGAGCAAAATCTTTCTTATTAATCAAAAGACAAGTGAGGGCACGTGCCAATTTATGAAATATTCGGGTTAGCTTCATCCGGGAATATACGTTAGAATTTTAGCTCTCCACATGGCTCAAATTGGAATATTGTAGAAAGTATCCTGACGACAGTAAAAGCGTCCTCATTGTGACAAATAACAGAATACAGTTTTTGAAGAGAGCTTTCCTCAAATAAGGTAGATTTCTTTGTTGGAGAAAGTTCTTCTTAACGAGGAGTTGAAAATTATGACAACCATCTCGATTGCGATGTGCACCTACAACAGTGAGGCTCACTTACAAGAGCAATTGGACAGCGTCGCAAACCAAACGCGCCTACCAGATGAGCTCGTAATTTGTGATGACTGCTCCACTGATCGAACAGAAGATATCGTTCGGGCATTTGTAAACATAGCGCCATTTAAAGTCAACTTTAGTGTCAACGAGAAACGGCTAGGTTCAACGGCAAACTTCGAAAAAGCTATTTGCATGTGTCAAGGCGACATCATTGCTTTAGCCGATCATGATGATATCTGCTATCCTCAGTAGCTCGCGCGTATCGATCAGGCATTTGCGAAGGATCCGGTTTTTCCCGGTATGGTTTTTTGCGATGCGGATTTGATGGATGTTGAGGGACGACTCTTGAATGCCCGGATGTGGGAATACTTCGGCTTCGGACGAAGATTACAGGCTCGCATCAGACAGGGTTAGGCCTTTGATGTCTTGCTTCGCAAGCATGTAGTACCTGGCTGCACCATAGCCTTTCGCGCAAAGTACCGGGACCTGATCGTACCTTTTCCAGATATCAGTATCCATGATCGTTGGATAGCACTCTTAATCGCCGCAGTGGGTAGCGTGCACACTATTTCAGAACCACTTATCAAGTACCGTAGACATCCGACTCAGCAGGTGGGGGTTGCGTTAACCTCGGCGCCGCAGCTCTGCGGCGAATGTCTACGCTGGTCTTGCAAATCTCTATGAAGCTGCGGTCACGAGGCTCTCCGAAACGAATGGTTATCACGTAAACGAACACGTACTGCATAAACTCAGGGAAAAGATCTCTCACTTAAATGCACGCGCCACCTTACCTCATTCACTTTGGCATCGAACTCCAATGGTCTTGTCAGAGTTAGTAAAACTTCATTACTTCCGCTACTCCAATGGAATATACTGGAGTTGTCCCCTTTGAACGGACACATTATGTTCTCGTTAAAGGAGATGAAAGATGACTCAAAACTATAAACCTGCCTACCCGGTGGAGTTTCGCCAACAGATGGTGGAATTGGTTGCATTAGGCAGATGTCCTAAGCAGCTATCCAAGGAATTTGGCTGCCACTACACTTCGATCCAAGCATGGTGTCGTGCAACGGGTGTTCAATACCGGTCTAACCAGGTAACTGCCACGGTCTCGGTATCTAGTAGTGCTCCCTTGAATTCTAACGAACGGCAGGAGCTAATGGAATTGCGCAAAAAGCTCAAGCGTGTGGAGATGGAGCGTGACATATTGGCAAAGGCTACGGCCTGGTTTGCAAACAACAAAGACTGATTGGGAAGATACTCTCTCTTTTTGCAACCCATTTTTGAGAAAATCATGCTGCCTCCATGTTGAAGAACATACTGCCGTCAAAGGGTTGTTTGTTATGTAACATGCCATAAATGGCGTGCAATATTTTTCGCATGACTGCATATATTGCTTGAATTTTTTGCAACCCGCG